>USNN01000054.1 GCA_900556185.1 uncultured Eubacteriales bacterium | reverse complement strand
GATGACATAAGCCTCTTCAATATCGTCTATTTGCAAGTTAAAATGCGCACTTTGCGGGAAAAGTTTTTTTGGTTTTTCAATATCAAATACTTTCTTAAACAAAGGTCTTAACATAGAAAGAAAAGGACTTGCATAAGACGAAGCAGTGTATTGAATATGATTGTTCAACCTGTCATAACCGCAGCCCCATGTTTCGTGCATTTGTACTTTTGTTCCAAATTTCAGCTTTATCAAAACAAGAATAAGTATAAAAGCAAGGAATAAAAGTGCAAATGTAGAGATTTGCTGCAATATTTCTGCTGTTGCAGAGCTTATAGTCACTGCATTAAACGAGAGCAAAACATTTACAGGCGTATGTAAATACTTAAATACATACTGCGGAAACAGCCCTATTAAAAGCATAAGCAATGACAAAAATCCCATTGGAACAGTCATTGATAATGGGGCATCTTCTTTTTTATCAATTACATGCTGTGCTTTTTCACT
Source organism: uncultured Eubacteriales bacterium (assembly GCA_900556185.1). Lineage (GTDB taxonomy): Bacteria > Bacillota > Clostridia > Christensenellales > UBA1242 > UMGS1908. The sequence goes on along the minus strand of USNN01000054.1, from coordinate 5,584 downwards.
TCTCGGGCTGCCAAGAAAGATTATGCTGAACGCTTTTGTAAAAGCAAGCATAGCCATTGTGCCGACAAACGCCAGAGCTGCAATTGCAAATAACAGCGTAAGTATTACAAAGAAGTTGTTTTAATGGAACAAGAATTTGTTAAAGACAACACAAAAACTATTAGTCAACTATTAAATGAAGCAGTTTTAAAAACAGGCGAAAAAATTACCATAAGAAGATTTACTCGTTATGAAATGGGTGAAGGCTTAGAAAAGAGAAACGATAACTTTGTAGAAGAAGTTATGGCTCAAACAAAGAAAGATTAGTAAATTTTAAAATAGTTAATTTAAAGTAATTAAGCATTGTTTTTGTAACAATGCTTAATTTTATTTGCAATTTTTACTAATATTAGTTATATTAAAATAGATAAAATTCTAAAAAATGGAGATTATTAATTAATGGAAGATGAAATTATAACCGAACAGTTTATGGAATACGAAGAAAAACTAGAAAAGGCTATTAATCACTTAAAAACCGAATACCAATCTATGAAGGCGGGCAGAGCAAACCCACATATTTTAGATAAGGTGCTAGTTAACTATTATGGTGTGCAAACCCCATTAAATCAAATTTCAAATATTGCAGTTCAAGATGCAAGAGTTTTAGCAATAACCTTGTGGGATGCAAGTTTAATGAAGGAAGCATTAAAAGCAATTAGTGCATCAGATATAGGCATTACCCCAAATGACGATGGCAAAGTTATTCGTCTTGTTTTCCCAGCATTAACCGAAGACCGTAGAAAAGAAATGGTAAAAGAAGTTAAAAAAGTTTCTGAAGAAGTTAAAGTTATTGCAAGAAACGCACGTAGAGATATTTTGGACGAATTTAAAAAACTTAAAAAAGACGGCAAGATAAGCGAAGACGAACAAGCATCGCTTGAAAAGGACGTTCAAAAGACATTAGACAAAACCGTTGAAACTATAGACAAGATTGCAGGCGATAAAGAAAAAGAACTAATGCAAGTATAATAATAATTGGTGCATATAATAATTTATGAAGAATAATGAAAATGATATAGTGGAGATTGATCCAAATAACATACCTAAGCATCTAGCATTCATTATGGATGGCAACGGCAGATGGGCGACCAAACAAGGTCTTCCAAGAACTGCTGGGCATAGAGCAGGGGTAGACGCTTTAACTCGAGTGGCAGAGGCCAGTCGAGATTTTGGCGTTCAGTATGTTACGGTGTATGCTTTTTCTACTGAAAACTATAACCGAAGTGAAAAAGAATGTAATTACATTTTTGAACTAACAAGAAGGTTCGCAAAGTCTAAATTAAAAACATTCTTAAAAAATGACACAAGGTTTGTTATTTTTGGCGACCTAGATTATAGCGATAAACTAGATGACGAAACAAAAGAAGCCTTGCTTAATTTGCAAGAAGCCACCAAAAACTGCAAAAGCCATACATTAAATATGTGCTTTTCGTATGGTGGTAAGCACGAAATTGTGCAAGCAGTTAATAAACTAATTAAAGCGGGCGAGCGGGAAATTACCGCCGAAAAAATAGCCAAAAATTTATATTCTGCTGGTATGCCAGACCCAGACATGATAATTCGTGCTAGTGGCGAACAACGGCTTAGTAACTTTTTAATGTGGCAGAGTGCATACTCTGAGTTGTATTTTTGCGATACATATTGGCCAGATTTTAACAAAGAAACAGTTAAAGAATGTATAATTGAATACCAAAAGCGTAACCGAAGGTTTGGTAATGTAAAGTAAGGAGAACTTATGAAAAAAAGATTACTTACAGGGGCTGTAATACTTTTACTTACAGCACTTGCAGTAGCATCAAGACTAGTAACTATTTACTTTTTTGATTTTTTTGTAATGGCTATTAGTTTTGTTGCTACCTACGAAATGATACGAGCAAATTTAGTAGAAGAAGCTAAATTAAATTTAACGGTTAAAAACACCGCATATGTTTATATTCCACTAATTTATTGCTACCTAGTGTATATGTGTTACGCTGTAGCAAAATCTGTAACAGAAGCAATGTTGTTTCAATTGCTTGTGTTTGCGGTTTTAATTTTAGCATCGGTTATAACCGAACTAGTTTACTTAAAAAAGTGCAGAGATGCCGAGTTTGACCTTCCAACCGACCAATTATTTAGAAGTACCAAAATAAGTGCAAAAATTATGCTATACCCAGTAACGCTAATTGCTTCGCTTTATGGCTTTGGTTTAAATGGTATGGGCACTATGTTTGGGCTTATGATTGTTGTTTTAATTTTCTTAGTTTCTATGGGCACCGATGTGTTCGCTTATTGCATTGGAATGAGTTTTCATAAGGGTATATTTGCAAGTCAAATATCTCCTAAAAAGTCCATAAGCGGTGCAATTGGCGGAATTTTGGGTGGCATTATTAATAGTGCACTTGTATGTATTATTTGTTACTTTTTGTTAAAAGACAACCCATTTGAGGCTTTTGGCTTAGCAAAAACCATCACATTTTTTGCCCTTAGTGGGGTGCTTGGTTCATGCTTCGTTGAAGCGGGTGATTTATTTGCTAGTGCCATAAAAAGGCGAGTGGGCATTAAAGACTTTGGGAAAATGTTCCCAGGTCATGGCGGTATGATGGATAGAATAGACGGCTTGTGTTTTGCAAGTTTTGTAATATTTGTATTAACCGCTGTAATATTTTTAGTGTAGGAGAAAATAATGAAGATAGCAATATTTCTTTTAGTGTTAGCCACAATTATTTTTAACTGGGCTTACAAAAAAGACGATAATATTAAATTTGCTTCTAAGTTTGCTTTCCCTAGTGCAATTGCGGTTTTAAGCATTTTAGGAATTGTGCTAGGCCAAACCAAGGTTATTTATTATATTTACCTTGGTTATATGCTTGCTAGCAGTTTGGCAAAGATTATTGTAAATAAATATGTTTTAGGTAAAATTATAAAAAAGCCACTAGATGGCATAGAACAAAAACTAAACTTAATTTTAAGTTACATTGATTGCTTATTTACAATTGTTGCAACTTGTTTTGTTTGGAGAAAGGTTACTTACATAATTTTAGCAATTGCAATTTTACTTATTTTAATATTGGTTCACGAGTTCGGTCACTACACAGCAGGTAAATTACTTGGCTTTAAAATTAATGAATTTTCAGTCGGTTTTGGTCCTGCAATTTGGCAAAAAACAAAAGCCGATGGACAAAAGGTAAGTTTAAGAGTTTTCCCACTTGGCGGATATTGTGCGTTTGAAGGGGAAGATGAAGAAGGCGAAACTGAAGACGCATTTAACAAACAAAAACCTTGGAAAAGATTAATTGTTTTATTTGCAGGTGTGTTCTTTAACTTTTTATTTGGCATTATAACTTCGGTTGTATATTTATGTTTTGCTAGTTATAGCTTACCAAAAGTTATTCAATTATCTGATGGCAACACAAACCCAATTATGGTTGGCGATGTAATTACTGCAGTTAACGGCAAAGAGTTTTCAGTTTATAGAGTAAGCAAAGATACATTCGCTCAATTTTCTAGTATGACTAGCAAATTTGGTGAGGGTGAAGAATTTACAATTACCGTAATAAGAAATAATGAAAAAATAGACCTAACCGTAAAGAAAGAAAACAGACCAGCAAATAGATACATAACAAACCTTACAAACTTAGAAGGTAAGTTGTATATAAAAACGGGTGAAGACAGTTATTCACTTATTGCAAATGAAGACCTATATGCCTACATAAAAGACCTAAATAATCCACTAGATAATTTATACAAGTTCCAAGAAGTTGCAGGAGAACAGAACTATATTTTAATGGAAAAAAATGAGGTTTTTGCACTGGGTGGCATAACCGAAAGTAAAGCTGGCGTTAGTCTTGGTATTCTTCAAACCTATGAAAGAGTTAGGTTTAATGTTGGCGAAGCATTTTTATATGCGATTCCATTTGGTTTGGACGTATGTTGGCTAATACTTAAAGTTTTAGGCGGAATATTCACAGGTGCAACCGCAATTGGCGACCTTGGTGGAACAATAACAAGTGTAGATATGATTGCAGAAATTACCCAATCTAGTGTGGTTAATGTAATTTATTTGTTGCCAATGATATCTATGAACCTTGCTGTGTTTAACATATTGCCAATACCTGCACTAGACGGTGCTAGAATGGTGTTTGTGTTAATCGAAATGATACGCAAAAAACCAATAAACAAAAATGTAGAAGGCTATATTCATTTCTTTGGGCTAATAATACTTTTAGCACTTGTGGTATTTTTAGATATTTATCACTTCATTTAAAAGGGAAACAATGTTACTAATAGATAAAATAAACGAAAATATTAAAGATTTTAATTTAACCCTAACTTTAGAGTCCGCAGACTTCAAAAAAAGCCTGCGGGCTTTAGATATTTATTTTAGTTACCAAGATGGCTTTATGCTTAGTAAAGAAATTAAAACAGTCGTAGAGAAAACAATAAAGCAAGAGTTCGGTGATGGCATAACCATTTCTATTAAATATCGCAAAAACTATTTTGATGAAGATATTTTAGCGTCGTTTATAATGGATAAACTAAAAAAAGAATACCCAATGGTTGGGTTAAAGCGAGAGCATATAGTTTATAACTCAGATGAAAAAAAGGTAACATTATCTATAGACAATTCAGTAAAAGAGTTTATTGAAAAAAGCAATTTATCAGAGTTTATTGAAAAAGAAATTGCGGGGGAGTATAAGCAAGAATTGTTGGTGGTGCTTGATTATAAAGATAACCTTGTAAAGGTAGATAACACGCCAGAAAATTTTGATTTTACATTAGGCACAACATCAGACGACTATGAAATAGAACTAGACTCATTAGAAGCCTATATAGGTGAAAAAATAGACGCACCAATATACCCAATAGCGACCTATATAACTCCAAGCGATGGAATAACGGTATGTGGAAAAATTGAAAACTTGGTGGAATCTGAAACCAAGCCCAAAGTAGACGAAAACGGCAAGGAACACGCGAGCAAAACCTATTTTACGTTTGAACTAGTAGACTTTAGTGGAAGGCTTAGAGTTGTTTATTTCCCAGGTAAAGCAAACACGCCTAAGTTTAAAAAACTAGCAAACGGCAGTGAGATTGCAATTTTTGGTAACTTAGAAGATGATAAATTTTCAGCGGGCTTAAGTTTAAGACCAAAGGTAATTAATCTTATTATCACAAAGCCAAACTTTTACACCCAAATATATTCGTTGCCCGTTCCAAGAACCTATAAAAAAGTGTTCCCAGAACCATATATAGCAACCGAGCAAGAAGACCTATTTAACCCAGATACCGAAATTAAAAGCGAGTATCTACTTGGAAACGACTTTGTCGTGTTTGACCTAGAAACAACAGGCGTAAACTACACACAAGATAAGATTATTGAAATTGGTGCGGTTAGAGTTAAAAACGGCGAAATTGTTGACAGGTTTTCGGCGTTTGTTAACCCAAACGTTGCCTTGAGCGAAAAAATTATTGAACTTACGGGAATAACAGACGATATGCTTAAAGATGAGCCTTCGGAAGATGCTGTTTTGCCGAAGTTTTGCGAGTTTTTTGGCGATGCGGTTTT
>USNN01000053.1 GCA_900556185.1 uncultured Eubacteriales bacterium | reverse complement strand
TAGAGAAGTTAAAGACCACGAACCAAGACTTGCCTTAGATGGTGGAAAAGATGGGCTTAGTTACTATAAAAAGATTATAGAATACGCCCCTAATTACTTAGTAACTGGCGGGAAAATTTATTTTGAATTGGGTATTAATCAATCAGAGCAAGTTAAACTATTGTTAGAAAAAGATTTTTATGATATAGTAGTTGTAAAAGATTACAATAATATAGATAGAATTATAAAAGCGACAAAAAAATAAAAAGAGGAAAATGTTATGATAGAAAAATTAAAACAGATGAAGGAGAAGTTTATTCAGATAACTGCATTAATTTCTGACCCAAATGTGATTAGTGATACACATCGTTGGCAACAATTATGCAAAGAACATTCTTCACTAGAACCAATAGTTGAAAAGTTCGCTGAATATGAAAAAGTTGAGTCGGATATAAAAAGCGCAGAAGAATTAAAGTCTATTGAAACAGACCCAGAATTAATTAGTCTTGCAAACGACGAAATTTATGCTTCAAAAGAAAAATTAAAAGAAATCGAAGAAGAATTGAAAGTATTGTTACTTCCAAAAGACGAAAACGACGAAAAGAACGTTATAATAGAAATTAGAGCAGGTGCTGGTGGCGACGAAGCTGGTCTATTTGGTATGGAATTAAAGAGAATGTATGAAATGTTTGCTGAAAGACACCGATTTAGTATTGAAGAAATAGATGGTAACTACACCGAAGCGGGCGGGCTAAAAGAATCAACCTTTATGATGAAAGGTAAAAACGTTTATAGTTTAATGAAGTACGAAAGTGGTGTTCACAGAGTTCAACGTGTTCCAGTCACCGAAAGCCAAGGCAGAGTTCATACCTCAACTGCAACAGTTGCGGTTTTACCAGAAGCGACCGAAGTTAATATAGAAATAGACGATAAGGACCTAGAAATAGATACTTATAGAAGTAGCGGTGCGGGTGGACAGCACGTAAATAAAACTGAAAGTGCTATAAGAATAACCCATAAGCCAACAGGCATAGTTGTTACTTGCCAAGAAGAACGTAGCCAAATTAAAAATAAAGAAAAGGCTATGCACTACTTAAAAACTAAATTATATGACTTTTATCAATCTCAAGCAGATAAAGAATATGCAGAAAAGAGAAAAGGTCAAATAGGTAATGGTGACCGTTGCGAAAAAATTAGAACCTATAACTTCCCACAAAACAGAGTGACCGACCATAGAATTAACTACACAATGTATAACTTAGAAAACTTTATGAATGGGGATATAGATGAAATGATTTCTGCATTAACCCTAGCAGAACGACAACGAATGTTAGCAGACCAAAATTTTTCATTTTAGGAAATAATCAATGAACTACAAAATTAAGCATGTTTTAGAAAATTTGCCTTCTTCACCCGGTGTCTATTTTATGAAAGACAGCACTGGTAAGATTATCTATATCGGAAAAGCAAAAAATCTAAAAAACAGGGTAAGTTCATATTTTATAAACAATAAAAAGAATTTGAAAACTCAACTACTTGTGTCTAATATAGATTCGGTTGAGTACGTTTTGGCGTCTAGTGAAGAAGATGCCTTTTCGCTTGAAAGCAATTTAATTAAAGAAAACCAGCCAAAGTATAATATTTTATTAAAAGACGATAAGTTGTTCCCATACATAAAAATAGATAAATCTAAACCCTTTCCTGATATAGAAGTGGTAAGGCGGGTTAAAAATGATGGTGCTCTATACTTTGGTCCGTTTGTTACGGGTTTACGAGTATCCGAAATAGTTTCTATAATTAAGTCGGTTTATAAAGTCCGTCAATGCAAAATAGATTTTACGAAAAACCGAAAACGCACAAGAATGTGTTTGTTTGGTGATATGGGTAAATGTGCAGGTCCTTGTGTTGGGAATATCACAAACGAAAAATATTTAAAAATTTTAGATGAAGTGATAGACTTTTTAAATGGCAAGAATAGAAAGGTTAAACAACTTTTAACAGACAAGATGAACGAGTGCGTAAAAAATGAGGACTATGAGCAAGCTATCGTTTATAGAGACCAATTACAAATGCTTGAAAAAAGTGATAGTTACATTTTATCGAACCTAGCAAAGGATGAAAATATAGACACTTTCGCTATAGGTGAGCAAGATGGAATAATTTGCTTAAACATAAACTCAATAAGAAACGGCAAAACCATAAAAGACCAAAATATAATTTTAGATACCATAGACGAAACAAAAGCTGAAATGTTAGAAAATTATATTCTTCAATATTATGAACACAACTTAATTCCAGAACAAATTTTAACTAATATAGAAGTATCGGATAAACTATCAGACTTAATTAAAGATATGTACGGCAAACGAGTAGAAATTAAAGTGCCAAAAACTGGAACAAAGAAAAAAATAGTTCAGATGGCAGAACTAAACACCAAGGAAAAATTAGATAAAAACTTAACACTTATAAAAGTAAAGGAAGCCATGACCAAAGGCGGTCTTGTGGAACTAGCAGAGGTATTAAACCTAGTCAAGGTGCCAGACAGAATAGAGTGTTACGATATTTCTAATATATCAGGTACCGATAGTGTGGCTAGTATGGTAGTATTTGTTGGCGGTGTGCCTCAAAAGCGAGAGTATAGAAAGTTTAAAATTAAAACTGTAGTTGGAGCCGATGACTTTGCTAGTTTAAGTGAAACTTTGTCTAGAAGACTAACAAGACTTAAAAATGGTGATGAAAAATTTTCAGCACCCGATCTATTTGTTATAGATGGTGGACTGGGGCAATTAAATGCTGTTAAAAAAGTTTTAGATGAATTTAATATGGATATTCCAGTGGTGAGTTTGGCTAAAAAGGAAGAAGAGATATTTGCAACCGGCAGACAAACTAGCATAAAACTAGATGAAAGAAGCAACGCACGAAAACTGCTTATAAGATTAAGAGATGAAGCACACAGGTTTGCAATCGAATTTCATAGAGATACAAGAGATAAAAATTTCTTTAAAAAGTAAGACTGATAATATATCGGTCTTATTTTTTTTGTAATAAAAGGACGATTTTTTTAATATGCTTTAGCAAATGAAAAAAGAAAAATTTGGTGTAATTAAATTACTATTATTGGTCTTGGTGGTTTCAATAATCGCATCAATTCCAACCCTTGCAGTGGCTAAATACAAAAAGTCGGGGCTTGGCGATGAGTTAAATCAAGACCCGCCCGAGTTTGAAGGCGTAATAAATGTGTGGAATGTAGATACCTTTGAAGGTGGTTCGGTAAATAAGTCGGTGTATTTAGATATGGTGTCGCAAAATTTTGCAAAAGAAAACAAAGGAGTATATTTTTTAATTAAAAACATAACGCCCGAAGAATTAATAGAATCGGTGATGGCAGGGGTTTTGCCTGATGTTGTGTCTTTTGGATATGGACTAGGTAACATTTTAAAGCCATATTTACTTGCATTAGATAATGGCATTGCGGGTGCGGTAAGAAAAGAAATTATCGGTTCTGGGTCGGTTGATGGAAATATACTATCCGTTGGTTATTTAGTTGGTTCATATATACTAGCAACTTCTGAAGAAAAGGTTTTAAAGCAAAACAGTGCGACTGACTACAATAATTTAAGTTTGCTTCAAAATGTAAATAACCTTGGGTTTGTTAAATCGTCTAAAAAGGGAACTGTGCACACATCTAGCGTGGTTGTCGGTAAAAATAGGTTTGTAGACCCACTTACAAATTTTGATAAAATTGGCGGAGTGGGGCTTACAGACTACTACGAAAGTGAATCTATGTATGATGCTTATTTAGATTTTGTAGCATACAATATGGGCACAATTTTAGTGGGTACTCACCGAGATTTATTTAAACTATATGGCAGGGTCGCAGGTGGGAAACTAGCAAACTTAAAAGTGGAGTACTTGACCAATTTTACCAATTTGGTGCAATACATTGGAGTAATTAATAGTGGCGTGACTACCAAAATGGAAATAGCAAAAAATTTTATTCAAGCGGTGGTAAGTGAAAAATATCAAAAACTAACCGAAAAAGTTGGTATGGTAAACGCCTTAAAACTAACTATAGAGTCCACCACATTAAGTTACTACGCTGACTATAATAGGGTGGTAAATTCAATAACAAATTTTGCAAATGTGTTTAGTTAATATATTATATATATCTTATAAATATCTAAAATTATTGTTGAAAATTTTTTAACATGGGAGTAAAATATTTATGATTGAACAAATAAAGGATATTGTCGGAGAGAATAACATACAACAAAATTACTCACTAAAAAATTGTTGTTCAATAAAGGTTGGGGGAAACGCAAAATATTTTGTTACACCAGAAAGTGTGGATGCCCTCTTTGGGTTAATAGATTTTCTCGAAAAAGAAGGTACACGCTTTAGGGTAATTGGCAACGGAACAAATATTGTGTTTAATGACAATGGTTTTAATGGTGTAATTATTTCCACGAAAAAGTTAAATACGATAATTTTGTATGGAGAAGATGGTCTGCTGGTGTCGGCAGGGACAATGCTATCTAAGGTGATGAACGTGGCGGTAGATAATAACCTAAGCGGGTTAGAGTTTACGGCGGGGATACCGGGGACGGTTGGCGGTGCAATTGTAATGAATGCAGGTGCTAGCGGGTTTAGTGTTAGCGATATTGTTAAAAATGTAACAATTTATTATAATGGTGACATTAAAACCATAGATACATCCGAGTGTAAGTTTGGTTACCGAACAAGTAGATTTTTAGTAGATAAGTCTGCGGTTATTATATATGCAGAACTTAAACTAAAAAAAGAAGAATCGAACGAAAAAATTAAGGAAACCATTAAAAGTAATCTATTAAAAAGGCGGGCAACCCAACCAACCGAACCAAGTGCTGGATGTGTGTTTAAAAAGTGTGGCGATTTGCCAGCAGGATATTTAATAGACCACGCAGGGCTAAAGGGAACAGCAATTGGCGGAGCACAAATAAGCAATGTTCATGCAAATTTTATTGTAAATACTGGCGGTGCTAGTTGCGAGAATATTAAAAATTTGATAGAATTAATTGAAACAAAAATCTACGACGAATATTCACTTGAGTTGCAAAAAGAAATTGAAATAATTTAAAGGAAGAAATATGGAAGAAAAAAGAGAAGTTTTAGGTAGTTACCACACCCATTCAAAATATTCAAAGTATAACCATGGCAAAGATAGCGCTAGTGATATGATTAAGTCGGCGCAAGAATTACACTTAACTGAATACGCAATAACCGACCACGGCGTTAAGCACATTTTTGGTATCCGAAAGAAGAATGTTAGAAAACTAAGAACATTAATAGACGAAGCAAACAAAACAAGCGATACCAAAATTTACTTGGGGCTAGAACTAAACTTACTTGGAGTTAATGGTGAAACCGACTACTACGATGAACTAGATGACCTTTTAGACATAAGGCTTATGGGTGTTCATAAAGCGGGTAGGGTAAATATTGGTAACTTCTTTAAGTTTATCTTGCCAAACTTATTTAAGCGAAAGTCGGATAAAACTCTTAAAACAAATACTGATGCATATATAAGTGCAATCAAAAAATATAAAATAGATATAATTACTCATCCTCAAGAATATGTTAGAGTAAACTTATATGATTTAGCTAAGGCGTGTGTAGAAAATAATTGCTATTTAGAACTAAACAACAAACACCTAAATTACACCAAAGAAGAAATAGAAGAAATCTTGCCAACGGGTGTTAAGTTTATAATTAGTTCAGATGCTCATAAAAAAGAAAATATTGCAAAGTTTGATAGGGTGCTTAAGTTTGTTGACGAATGTAATATCCCATACGACCAAATAGCGAACCTAAATAAGGTGCCAGATTTTAAAAACAAATACTAAGGAGAAATAAATGTCTTTTTCTAGTGATATTAAAGCAGATTTAATAAGTAAGCCAATAGAAAATGATTGTTGCGAATTTGCATTTTTAACGGCGGTTATCAACACCATTGGAAGTTTAGAAATTTCTAATGGTGGATTTTCCTTTTCTCTAAGAACTGATAATTTAGAAATTATTTCTAAGGTGTCTGAAGTTATAAACAATTTGTATTCAGACAAGATAGAAGAACTTGCGGTTGTAACCAAAACCACAGGTAAAGTTGTTATGTATGAAGTAGATTTTCCAGCAAATGTTGGTGCAAGAATACTAAGAGATTGTGCTAT
>USNN01000052.1 GCA_900556185.1 uncultured Eubacteriales bacterium | reverse complement strand
TCTAGATGATTTGTGGGTTCATCCATTATCAAAAAATTGTAATCACTTAAAATAAGTTCACACATTTTTATTCTCATTCGCTCACCAAGTGAAAGTGTAGAAATTTTTCTATCAAACACTTGCCTTGTCATATTCATATTTATAAGGTTGGATAAGAATAATGTTTTGTATTCCTTAGTCCCTTGGCTTGCTTTTTGCATCACGGTCAAATTTTCATCAAGATCAAATACATCTTGACTCAAATAAGAAACTTTAACGGCCGGGGAAACATAAATATCTCCACTATCATATGGTTCTTGACCTAAAAGTATTTTAATAAGTGTAGTTTTACCAGACCCATTATCGCCATTTAACGCTATTTTATCTCCAGCATCTATTGTGAACGACACACCACTAAACAGCGTTTTACCACCATAAGACTTACATAAATTATTGACTTTGTATAGGCTTTTTCCCTTAAATGGTTCCGCTTCAAGTTTATAATGAACAACATTTTCTGTATATGGTCTTTCAATAAAATCTTCTTTCAACTGCTGAAGTCTAGAAACCTTTGCTTTCGCTTGAGATGCTAATTTTGACGCACTTACCTGAGCCTTGGTTTCCGCACCCTTTATTCTACTATCAGACATCATTCCGCCTTGGCGTCTTGCAGTTGCTTCGCCTTTTGAAGCCCAACCACCAAGCGCTTCAATTTGCTTATTAATTTTTCTTTCTAGAGATTGCTGACTTTCATATTTATTTAATAAGCCAACTAATTCCTGTTGCTTAAAATTGTAATATGCATCATAATCACCATCAAATTCCCTAGCCTTTCCGTTTTCAAGTTCGATTATTTTATAAACACATTTATTTAAAAAATATCTATCATGTGAAACAACTATCACCGTGCCACCGTAAGAGTCTAGCGTTTCAATAAGCCAGTTAACCCCCGCAATATCCATATGATTAGTTGGTTCATCAAGCAACAAAACTTCTGGGTTTTGACACAAAATGCCAGCAAGCATCAATTTTGTTTTTTCTCCGCCCGACAAAGACTTTAATCTATCTGCCGAAAAATCAATACTATTATCAATATGGAGTTTACTTCTAATTTCAAAAAATTCACGAATAAACTCTGGGTTTTCAGTAAGACGAAGAAAATCTGTTTCGGTATACTCTGTAATCTGTTTTAAGTATCCAATTTTGCCATCAACTTGTACATTTCCTCGGTCTGGAGTTTCTTCGCCGGCAATGATTTTTAACAGCGTAGACTTACCAGCCCCATTCGAGCCGACAATTCCAACTCTTTCACCATCATAAATAATGGTGTTAAATTTTTCAAATAATAATTTATCACCATATTGTTTTTCAATATTAGAAAGCGTAATCACTAGCATCACCACCTAAAACAAATAATTGCTAAAATAATTATTTATAATCACCTTAAATTTTTCAGGATTATAATGATTTAATTCCAAACATTTTTTCAATGCATAATTATAAAGACTCTTTTTATAACATCTACTATTCATATATGGTGCTTTAACATTTCCTAGGATAATATCAGCAACACAATCTCTGCATAAATTTTTAGCCCAACAATTTTTGCAATTCTCATTATCTTTACAATTACATTCTTCAATTATTGGATCGGCTGAACTATGCGTACCAATCAAACGAATGCAAGGGTAAATATCCCCATTATAATCATAGACTCTTGAATAACCATTTTTTAATTCTTTACAAAAACAGTCCGTGCCATTTTTTAACACAAGTGCTTCAATTATATTCCTAATGTATACACTTATTCCAACATTTAACGAGTTGTTATATAACCTCTCCATCGACAAATCTATGTATCTTCTCTCTTGGTTTAACACATCATTTTTTGTCTTTTTTATTTTCAACATTTTATCACTCGTTATAACATCTGAAATACTATACTTAACCCCAATATTTTCATAAAATGCTATTAATTCGTTCATTGAAATATTATCTTGGTGATACTTTGTATATGTGCATATTAGTTCTAATTTATCTTTTATTTTACTATTTTTTAATTTTTCTATAGAGTCCTTAAGTTTTATAAAATAATCACCACGTAAAAAATCATTAATTTCTTTAGGCCCATCTATACTGACATAAACTTTAAAATTATTATTAATAAATAACTCAATTAATTCATCCGTAATTGCACTAGCATTGGTAACAATTCTATAATCTTCAATATTATACACCTTATTCAACTCATTAACTAGATAGATAATAAGTTTTGGATTTAATGTTGGTTCACCCCCAAAGAAATATACAGTTTTAATTCTTTTTACATTTCGTTGTAAATCTTCTAAAATTTTATTTGCCGTTTTGATAGACATCAAGTTATTTTCTCTGCCATAGTTGCCACAGGAAGCATAACAATATTTACATTTCAAATTACATATATTTGAAACATTAAAAACCAGTTTATAGACAGTTCCTTTATCAAATGTAGACTTATCCTTAGACAAGGTTGATATCTTTACAACCTTGTCCTTGAATAATGTCAAGCTTGATGTGTCAAAAAAATAATTTGTATTTTCAACTCTTATTTTTTTAATCATCTATCTTCCACCACCACAGCTATGGCTTGCACATCCGCCGCAATCACTAGTATCAGCTTCCGCATTTACAGAAAATTCTACTACCATAATTACTACCTCCTTTGTACTGGTTTATTTAATTGTAGCATAAATATTTTGAATTTGTCAATAAAATATTACTGTATCCTTCTGTATGAGTAACAACCCAATGGTTGGTGCAACCGTTGCTTTAGCCGTTGCTGTAAACTTCGCCCTAAAAAACAATAAATAAAAAAACGACACATAAAAAACCACGAGTTTTCCTCGTGGTTTTATTTTATTGCGCTTGTTCTGGAGTTAGTTGCAAAGTAAATCTCCAGTGATATTCATCTGTGCCAAGACCTAGCGTGAATGAGTCTTTTAATGTATTTGTTCTTGCAATTGTCATACTTGCAAGCATATACACGGTATGTGTGCTAGGTGTGTCTTCACGCACCTTTATGGTTCTGCCAGCAGGTGTTGCTTGGTTAAACACACCCGCGACCTTAGACCAATCAGCAGGTTCGGTTGCCCCGAATGAATACTTATATGTAAGTGCTATTTTATCTTTTCTTGAGTCGGTTAGAGTTGTTGAGTTATCAGTTAAACTAATGTTAACATTAGTAGGTGAACCTTCATAAAAAACGAACTTAAACACATAATTAATGGTTAACTTATCTTTACCTTTGGTGTAATAAAAGTTAACTGGCTTTTTAATTTCGTTCATTCCTTCTTCGTAATAATCAAAGCCATTATATGCTGTTGCACCAAACAAGTGGATAAAGCCATTTTCGTCCGCCCCACTCACATTTTTAGTGTCTGCATTTTGCGTTTCATAGGTAACGCCCGAGTCGCCAAGCCCCGAATCGCCCCTACTTATGGTTCCGTATAAAACATCACCATATCTTCTGCCATATAATTCGCCGTTAGTTGTAGTTACGGTAATATCTACTTGGTTTTTAACAGTAACGGTGAAACTAAGGGTTGCAGCATAAACGCCCACCGCCATAACGGCGATGCAAGAAAGTATGGAAATAACAACAACCATAAGTCGTGTTCTCAGTTTTCTTTTTTGAAGATTATTCATTTGCTCCCCTTAATCACTACTATACACAATAAGTATAAAAAAAACAAAAACACTTGTCAATTTAATTTAAGGCTTTTTGACTTTTTGTTAAACCAAAATAAATTTGTTTAACGCAAACGAATATATAAGTCTTTTTATAATTTTTTTGTTTAAACTACGGCTTACAACATCGGCATAAATTTCAAGTTGCTTAGCGTAGGTTTTTATGTAATATTCTTCATTTTTAGAGTTATTGGTTTTGTAGTCTATTACAATAATACCATCGTCGGTTACACTAATAATATCCACAATTCCTTGAATAATACAAGACCCAGCACCACCGCTTGATGCGATAAATTCTTGCTCACGAATAATTTTACCCGACAAAATCTCTCTAAACTTAGGGTTTTGAAGTAGGTTTAAAATATCCGATTTTTTAATTCGCTTTAATTCTTCTTTGGTTATTTTATTAAGTTTACATAACCTATCTATTTCTATATCTAAGGCTTCAGCCGTGTTAACCTTTAAGTTCATTATACTTAAAAGTTTATGGTACGCTAAACCCTTTTCTATAGCACCTTCGTTTGGCTCCACAAACAACCTATTCACCTTGGTGTCTTCGTTGTCTTCCTTTAAAATTTCACTAACGGTTGTTTTGGTTGGCATACTTACTTCTTTTTCGTATGGATAAACATACTTAAACACATCTAATATTGTGCTTGTTGCACCACCAACACTACTGCACTTTGGCTCTATTACTAATTTTTGAGTTATGGCTTGCTCCGCCTTATCAAAATCTGCTTGGTTTAAACTAACTAGATTTATGTATTTACCCTTGCCATAATCTTTTGCATCAATCACGCTTGGAATTATCCAGTCTAAAAACGTGCTTGCATTTTCAGCCCCAGCATAACTATAATCGTCTTTAGCGCATCCTATTACAATTAGGTTATTTATAGCCCGTGTTAGTGCCACATACAAAAGCCTTAATCGTTCTTCTTTTTCAGACCTATCTAGTTCTAAACTTATTGCATTTTTAACTATTGTTTTTTGCTTAACCCTAAGATTATTATCGTAAAAATCTATACCAACGCCCATAGTTTTAGAAATTAAAAATTCGCCACGATTTCGCTTATTTAAAAGCGGTTGCCCCGCGCCCATTAAAATAACAACTGGATATTCTAACCCCTTGCTTTTATGAATGGTAGACACCCGAACGCCATTGGTTTCGCCCTCCATACCAAACTTAATTTCATTGTCTTTAATATAGTCTAAAAACTTATTTAAACTCAAATTATACGACTTGCCATTCAAAAATGACACCAGCCTATCTATCATAGATAAAGACTTTTCACTGCCTTCGTCTAATATGATTTTGTTTTTAAAGCCAGTGTAATTAATAATTTCAATTAAAAGTTCATCCACCTTTAAAAACTTACTTAGGTAACTAAACTTATCTAAAGAATTATAAAAGTATTCTATCTTTTGCTTTAACCTTGCACTTATTCCGCTATTATTTTTTGCGTTACGCAAGGACTCATAATAAAACTTGCTATCCTTTTCTAGTTCTCTAATTTTACTTAACTCATCTATACTAAAGTCAAACAACTTAGAATTTAAAACGCTAAATAGGTGCATATCTTGCTCTGGGTTATTAAGTAAACTTAAAAAACTTCTTAGTGCTGAAACATAACTATCTTCAAACACTCCAAGTTCAATATCACTCGAATATGGTATTTTTGCCTTTTCTAGTTCTTTAAGCACTAATTCTAAATATGCTCCACGGTTAGCCGTTAAAATTGCAATATCGCCATACTCAATAAGTTTAGTTGTGTCTTGTTTTGCTAAATACCTTTCTTTGCCTAGCATATTTTTTATAAGGCTAACTATAAGTTTTCCTTCGCACTCCGCCTTTTTAAGGTTTGTTTTAGCATCACCATCTTCGTGGTTTTTAACTGAATATACTGGCAACTTTTCTACTAATTCTTGCTTTTCTTGCTTAAACCCGCCAATTGTATACACACTCACCGTTGGCAAATTGTTTACAACTGGATACATCTTACCACCCTTAGAAAGTTGTGCTTCGGCTTTATAATCTACCTGCCCAAAATCTTCGGTCATATTTTTATTAAAAACAATGTTAGAAAAGTCTAACACGTCTTGATGGCTTCTAAAGTTATCATTTAGGTTAATAACTTCACTTAACTTGTCTTTTCCACTAGAATATGCCTTGTATTTATTTACAAATATCTCTGGTTCAGACGCTCTAAACGTCCTCCGATCACCCCACGCATATCTGTGATCGCATCTTTTGTACCCGAGAGACTGATATTCGCAGATGCTAATGTTGCAGAAAGCTGTGACAGATTTCCATTCGAAGTATCCAATGCCTTTGCGATAGAGCCAAGCGCATTGCTGATACCTCCAAAAGTAGCAGATAATCCCTTTGAAATTGTTCCAAGGGATGCCAATCCTGTTCCCGTCACATTCTGCAGATTGCCCATTGCACTCTGTCCACTTGTGATCGCACTCTTCATGTCCGGATATACAGCTGAAAACTGATTTGTAGTAGATGCAGCATTTCCTGATACCGACATCAGAGAATCCAGCAAATTCTCATACACTGCAAGATCTGCATCTGCTTCCTCTAATTTTCCGATCAGCATATCAATGACATTGGAAGATCCTGTTTCTTCTTCCAGAACCGAAGAATCAATCAGTCCATCTGAAACTTGCATGCAGCTTTTGATCAGCGTAGAGATAAACTGTGTATTGACCGTCTGCTGAACTGCAGTTTTTGCTTTGTCTGTAATCTTTGGAGCGATCGCATTTTTCTTTTCATTTGTGTAATAGGTGATCTCAGGATGCTCCA
>USNN01000051.1 GCA_900556185.1 uncultured Eubacteriales bacterium | reverse complement strand
TTCATAATTCCCTCCTAAAAAAATAAGTCCCTTGGCAAAAAATTGCCAAAGGACGAAATAACTAATGTTTTCCGCGGTTCCACCTTTGTTGGTAAAATACCCACTTTCTATAAAATTGTTTTCGTGAAATAATCACAAGACTAAAGTGGTTTCATTTTAGACGACTAATGAATGGTTCTCAGCACCCCAAACTCTCTGTAATTATCTTTTCTAAAACTACTTGTCTTATTGCCTTAATGCCAATATTATAAACCCACATAAAAATGTTGTCAAGAAATTATTGAATTTTTTTCGGTTTTTTATTCCCACCGAACTCTTTTTTCTTTTTAATTTTTGGATATGCTATTCTAATTACCACAACACCAACTGCCACAAGCCCAATAATTAAATATAATAACCACGCATATTTTTTAGCAAAACTCTCGGTCTTTATATTGCTTATAAACACGTTTGTGCCTGTTTCGGTCACGATTATTGTTCCAAGCTCGTCTGTTCTATAAATTACCGCACCAACCGCAGTTAGTCTTTCAATTGCCTTTGCATTTGGATGCCCATAATCATTGCCCGCACCAACCGAAATTATTGCATTTTTAGGTTTAACTAAATTTAAAAACTTTTCTGACGATGAGCCTTTACTACCATGGTGTGCGACCTTTAAAACATCAACATTTTCAACTCTTTTTTTAGTAGAATAAGACAAATTGTTAATAAACACATTTTCTTCGTTTTCAGTAGCATCGCCTGCAAACAAGTAACTAGAATTTTCTGTTGAAAACAACACCATTGCAGAATTATCATTATTCTCATCTGCCGACCTTACCGTGTAGCCACTACTTATTCTATTACTAGTAAAATGCGTATCGCATTGTGGCATTAAAAACTCTATCATATACGGCCAACTTGAATCGCCAGACACAATAATCTTATCAGTGCTGGTAACAAATATGTTAGATAAATTGCCATCACACGTTTCTGCGTAAACTAATTTTATGAACTTCGCATAAACTTCGTCGTCATCACTAGACAAGGAGTCTATATTATCTGAAAACAAGGTGTATAGTTCGTCATTTGCCTTACTAGATGTGCTTATTGTAAAGGGCCTATAAATATTTTTAACTTCAAACTTTTCTAGTACCTTTATAAGCCCGCCAATATGGTCTTGGTCGGAGTGTGTTGCAATCATATAATCAATTTGGGTTATACCAAGTTTTTCAATGTATTTGCAAACTGTTTTGCCGGCATCCGCGTTACCGCCATCTATTAGTATGGTTTCTCCATTAGATAGTTCTACTAACGACGCATCACCCTGCCCCACATCTATAAAATGCACCGTTGTGGCTTTTGTTTCGCTAGCACTTGCGACCCTGGTTGGACTAACAACACATACCGACGCTAAAATTATTGCAACTAATACTAAATATATTCTATATCCAACTTTTCGCATATTGCCCTCTTCTTTTTAGGTCTTTTGTTAAGAATGTTAATAATTTCCGTTTTGTGGTCTAGAGTTGCCTTTTCACCTTCGGCTATCATTTCTCTAAAATTGTTTAGTTTTGTGCTTTTAAAGTCTTTAAGGTTAGGAAAAATGCAATAGTCGGCATAGTCTAAATAACTCTTTGCGTTCTTTTTAAGCATTATACCAATTGTAGAAGATATTATGCTTCCAAACTTAATTCTTTCGGTTCCGTCACCACGAGTTGCGTTAACATCTACCGCAATAACATAATCTGCACCCATACTTCTAGCCACATCTATAGGCACAGAGTTAACAAGCCCGCCATCAACCAAAACTTTATCTTCCCAAATAACTGGTTTAAAATACGCTGGCACCGCACAAGACGCAGAAACCGCCTTGCCAACACTACCACTGCCAATTCTTACTTCTTTGCCGGTTTTTAGGTTTGTAGCCACCGCAACAAATGGCATTTTTAGTTCACTAAACACCTTTTCTCCGCCCATTATTTTGTTTACGGTTTCCTCTAAGGCTTTGGTGTTTGCTGGCATAAAAAACGGTCTATTGCCCTTAATATCCGATATTTTTAGTTGAGATACTGCCTGCTCCATTTCATTTGCAGTCATACCACAAGCAAGGCAAGCACCAATAGCACTACCTGCACTGGTTCCCACCACCATATCAAACTTAACACCCATCTGTTCAAAGGCTTTAATTGCACCAATATGCCCAATGCCACGACCAGCACCGCCACTTAAAACTAGGGCAATTTTTGTTTTTCGTCTTTTTTTATACTTTAATTCTTTGTCTTTTTTTCTAAAACCAAACATATCCCCTCTCGCATCTAACTTAATTATACACTATTAAAAAAAGATTAGTCCACTAAAAAACATCTAAAAACAAAAAGCAGTGGCTTTAAACCACTGCAAATTTGTTAATTTTTCTTTTTGCCTTCAGCAATTAATTGTTCAAGTTCTGCGATTTCTTCGTTGTATCTAGCCTTTTCACCAGTTAAAAAGTCTTTAATCTTTTTGCTGTTTAAATACTTTTCTTGGTTAGCTTGCAAATATTCGTCAGCACTCTTTATGCTAGCCTTTAACTCTTGAATGTGCTCAACTAGGTCTTCTTGCTTTTTCTTCTTTTCTGGGTCTATATCTTCAATGTTGTTAACATTGTATAAAACCAAGTTAAGATTTGTTAGTTCTGCAGACTTTCTGTCTAAAAGTTTTTCGTTTCTTTCTTTTCTAGCGGTTGTCTTTTCAAACTTGTTAACTTCTCTAGATGCCTTTGCTAAGTCTTTTTCTAGTTTAACTAGGCTATCTTTAATAGTTTGAATTCTAACATTGTAGTCAAAATCTGGACCAACAACTATTGGTTTAACATCCACTGGAGCAGAAACTACTTCGTGTTTAACTTCTATTGTAGAAGTTGTTTCGGTTTCTTGAGTCTTAGTAGCTGGCTTTTCGTTTTGCTTAGATTCTTCTTCTAACTTTTTGAATAGCTCTTCAAAATCTAATTCGTCTTTAGACTTTTGGTCTTCAGATTTTTGTTCTTCCTCAACAGCCTTTTCAGCAATAACTGCCTTAGAAATAACTGGTTGAACATTTTCTTCTTTCTTTTCTTCAGACGCTGTTTTTTCTTCAAGCTTAGACAACATTTCGTCTATGTTTAATTCTGAATTTTCTTTTTGTTTTTCAACTACTTCAGTGCTATCTGTCTTTTTATTTGGAACAAACAATTCAACAAAAAATGCGCCACAAAATACAAGAACAATAATAACACCTGCAATTAAGCAACATATAACTGGAACTGGAACCCCCATATCAATTCTCCTTTACCCTTCATTTTATTATTTTTATTGTTTTTTCGTGCATGAATTATATCATAACACCCTTATTTTGTCAATAGCGACCTAAAATAATTACAACAATTTTATTTTTTTACAAATAAAAAGCGACCACAATTTGTGCGTCGCTCTAATTTTTTATAAATTATTAAATTTTTAGTCTTTAGGCACAACTCTTTCTAAAAAGATTTTCTTATTGAATGCACCACGCTTAGCACTTTTAGCGTCTGCCACTTTTATAACATCTTCTAGGGTTGTGTTTTCTAGTTTTGCAAGGGCTTTTAAAACTTCTAATGCGTCGGCAATTTCTTCAATTCTGTCTTGCCCTTCTGCCCCTATAACTTCTTCACATTCTTCCCTAAGTTTGGTTTCTAAGGCTAACTTGTATTCAAGGTTATCTAGTTCCCTTATAATAGGTGTTTCTCCTTTATTTTGTATAATTTCTGGTATTCTATCTCTAACTAATTTATTATAAATTCTATCCATTTCGTTTCTCCTTTAATATGATTTTTTATTAGGTATAACACCCCTAACTCCACCCCTAGGGTCTTTGACATCTCCAACATATCTAGGGATTAAATGCATGTGAACATGCATTACGCTTTGTCCAGCCACAGCCCCACAATTTAGCCCAACATTATAACCTTGTGGCTTGTATTGTTTATCAATTATTTTTTTACAATGATTTAACAAGTTTATCAAGTCAAATTGTTCAGATTGTGTCAAATCGAAAAAGGCTGCTGCATGTCTTTTTGAAATAATTAGAACATGCCCATCATTAACTGAAAATTCATCATAATACGCCAAGCACGAAGCATTTTCAGCGATCTTATTTTTTCTTTTCATAAATTCATCACAAAAAACACATTTATCCATATCACATCCCTTATCTCTACCTAGACAGACCTTTCATAATCAGTTTTGCCATCATTTAATATCTTTTAGGCACAATAAGTTGATAGTTATTTACAAAGCCACCTGTACTAGGGAAAACAACAAAACTATTTGTTTGACCAATTATTCTATTTTTACCAACTATGCTATTTCCCGGATTTCTTAATTCTTCACAAAAAGGACACTTTCTATCTTCCAAGTTCGCCACCTCCGTCTTCTAAAAACTCATAATTCACTTGCTCTCCAAACTCATAAACAAAACCATCCATTCTTCTTGTATCTATTAAGCTTATTGCATTTCCAGTTCTAATTGCTATAATTTTCCCAATTGCGAACAAGAATTTCCCATCGATTTGTTCTATTTCTCTTTCAATCATAGAGGTATTTTGGTCTAATATATGGCATTTTGCTTGTTGTTCTAAAATACTAGGAAAACTTTTAAATTCGGGTGTTATCATATATTTTTTATACTCATATGACATCAAATTCAACAATTCATAATATTTTTTATATAATAAACTCTTTATTTGAGACTCGTCTTCATTGTATCTTATATTTTTTAACTTATAAGCAACCGAAACCATTCCTGTAACACCATTTTTCATTATTTCATTTTCAATTTGACGAGCAATTTTTCCATTTGGAGTCTCAGCTATATACATTCCATAAACCGCTCCTTGTTCAAGTAGCCTTAAATCTTTTCTTTTTACAGACGCAGTTCCTACCTTTAATTTGTTGTTAGGAAAATATGCAATGTATACCAAATGTGGGGAATCGCAATAATCTTTAGATACAACATTATTTACCTTACAATTTTCGCCATGACAACGAACACATTTGTAAAACTCATACAAAAATTTGCAATGATTACATTGACAAGTATTTTCATCAACTCGCTTATTACAATTAAGATATTTCATTGTAGTCAGATTGACTGTTCCTACACAATATCTTTCATGTAAGTTCTTTAAATCCAAATTTTGTGGAATCATAACAAACTCGTCTTTGTTTGTTTCAGGTGTCTTAATGTGAAATAATGGAGTTTTCTCATCCTTCCACACTAAACCCAAAAATACTTTTTTCATGTTTCACCTATCAATTATATTTGCTTTATTATGCCATACTAATCCTTCAAAATCACCATTTTGAAAATATTTTTAATTATTTTTAACAATTCTTTATATCAAGTTTTATTATTAACAAAAAAAGCGGGGAGAACCCCGCCATTCATCAACTTAATAAGTTGGTTGTGTGCAAGTCGCTTGCACTAAGTATCCGCAAAACTTGTTGCGATAACTATATAACCCTACCTATATGATTATATAATCTGCCCTTTATTTGGCTAGGTCTATTATAACAAACAAATACAATTTGTCAATACTTACCATTTGTTATATACGCACTCAGCAAAGCCAATCATTTCTTTTATGTTTAAAACTTCACCACTCTTTAATTTTACAGTGCCAGTAAACTTACCAAAAACTTGGTTTTGATTGCTTCTTAAAACCAATAAATTTGTATCACTATGCCTATTTAGTATTGGTGCAAAAGTCATATCCACCGCACCATCGTTGCTTGTAATTTTCCAAGGCATCAAGTAATCATATTTACCTTTTTTAGTTTTTGGAATAACAAACTCTACTTGGTCTAGTTTTGTGCTAACACCATCATAGAACGCCATGTTTTCGCTTGCATTAGATGTATCGCCAAACCCATAGCCCATATTAATACCAAATATTTTGCCATTAACCACACCCGTTATTGCTCCCCAATACCAAGTGTTTTTATAGGTCCAAACTCCCCTACCCCAGTCTAATAAGCCAAGAGTGTCTTCTCCCAATAATATAGTTTCATCGCCATATTTAACAACTCCAGTAGCTTTAAAGCCAATAATTTTTTGGTTATAATAAAACGCTTTAGGCTTATCTTTAAATGGTGTTGCAATAACCATACTATCTTTTGGTTCTTCACTTAAAGTTATATCTACACTTAAATTTTTTCTATCGTCAAAATTTTTATATTCTACAACTAAATGCCTTTTTTCTTTTTCATGCAAAAACTTAAACTCAGCTTGGTTAGTTTTAACTAAAATATCCCCTCGCCTTGAACTAGCTGGCAAGTTATATTTTCCTTTAGTAAACATCTCTATAATAGACGAGGTTTTTTCTTTTTTTGTTTTAAAATTTATTACCGACGCACTAAGCATACCCATATAACCATTGTCTGCAACCGTTAATGCAATTGCCACATTTTCATTATATACAAGATAATAGTCCCATTCTTTTATTTTTAGTTTAGATACTTTTATGTTGTTTCGGTCGTATCTTCTAACCAAACTAGTAGCGTAGCCTGCTTGCTCAAGTTCGCCTTTTTCATTTAACAAATTCCCTTC
>USNN01000050.1 GCA_900556185.1 uncultured Eubacteriales bacterium | reverse complement strand
AGGTGTTTGGGGCAGAAAACGAATATACTATAGATAGAAGAATGGAGCGGGTTGAGTTTGATGAAAACGAGTTTCCATCCGTCAGTTATAAAAGTTGCGGGTACTTAGATTATTATAACAAAGCAGGGGAGCTAGTGAAGTCTGAAAAAATACGACAAGACACCTATTATAAGTTAAAGCCAGCAGAACCTATTAAAAGTGATTAAAAGTTTAATTTTTGTCTATAATTATTCTAAAAATATAAGAGGTAGAATATGCGTAAGGCAAACTTAAAACTTACAGACGTAATAGAAGAAATAAAAGCCTTAAAAGGCAAAAAAATTGCAATGAGCGTAAATAGGGGTAGGAAAAAAATAGAAAGTTACGAAGGGGTTTTAGAAAAAATATACCCTAGCGTGTTTACGGTGGATATATTTAAACCAGATAACAAAGGTAAGCAAAGTTATAGTTATAGCGATGTGCTGTGTGGAGATGTGGTAATAAAACACATAGAAGAAACATCTAGCGAAGCAAATTAAAAAAAATAGTTCTAACTTGAACCAAGGTCTAATATATTTGACTAAAAGAAGGTTCAAGGAGGACAAGTAAGTGGCTTTCAATTCTTCCACAACAAAAGTGGCAAAAAAGAGGTTAGTAAAACTAGTTGAAGCAAAGGTAAATGGCAAACTATCAGTAGATGACGAAAGTGAGTTAGAAAGAGTTTTAGATGGCGTTGGTAATGCTTGTGTGGTTAGCACTGACAAAATTGGTGAAGTGTACCAAATAATGGGTAACGTTAGCGTTTCGGCTCTTGCTTTAACCAAAGAAAAAAGGGTGGTTAGTTTAAACGGAATTTTAGACTTTAACGAGCGAGTAACCGCAGGTGATGCTGATGGTGTATTTTGTGTGCCAACAATTAAAGACATTAAGCTTATTAAAGAGTCGGATAGAGTGGTGGTAGTGACCATTGTCGTTGGGCTTGCTTTGTATGGCGTTGTGTATGAAGAAGTGCTTTATTTATCAGGCGAAGAAGCTGATTACTATGTTACACATAATACCACAAAACTAACTAAATTAATGGCAAGTGGCAACTCTAATTTTTCGGTTAGTGAACCTATTAAAAATCAAAACGCAATTATAGCCAACTATGGCAAAGTTCAAATTAATAAAGTTACTCCATTTGAAAATTATTGCTTAATAGAAGGCACTGCAAACATTAACTTGTTTGTGGAAGATGGTGACCAATTAAAAAAGCAACAGCATAGTATAGATTTTTCTCAAGAAGTGCCACTACTTAATGTAACCAGCGATGCCATTGTTAGTGCCGATGCTTACATTAAAAGCGTTAACATCACGGGCGATGAAGAGAAGGTTATTGATGCAAACATTGATGTTATGGTGTGGGGCTTTTCAAATTACGACCAAGACTTTATTTTAGATATATTTAGCGATAAAAAAGAAGTAAATAAAACAACCGTATCGCTAGACTACGAAAAAATTAACCCAATGAAGTTATTTAGTGATAGAAAAACCATAGATTTTGATTGTGTAAACAAAAAAAGAATGGACGAAGTATTAGCAATTACAAAATTAGTTGCAAAACCAGACCAAGTTAATATTGTTAGTAATGTAGCAAACATAACAGGGGCAATTGAAGCCACAGTTATATACAAAAACTATGATAATGACGAGATGAACACCACAACACTATCCAATGGTTTTGAACTAAGTGTTCCGGTAGACCAAGAAAGCGAAGATGACCAAGTAGACTTAAAAATTGATGTGTATGAAGTAGTGGCTAAAAACAAAGCAGGCAAGGAACTAAGTTTGGTGGTGGACTTTGAGGTTGTGTCTACTGTTAGCAATTGTGGCACCACTCAATATGTATCTAAAATAGAAAACGGGGAAGATTATTCTAAAAACCGAAGTTCTATTATTGTGTATAAGCCAAATGGCACCGAAACCGTGTTTAACATTGCTAAAAAATTGCAAATATCACCTGATGTGTTACGAGCCCAAAACCCTAATATTGAAGATGGTTATAATGGTCAAGTAGTTGTGTTTAGAAAAGTTTAAAAAATAAAGCAGTCTTTGATTAGACTGCTTTTGTTTTGTCTAAAATTAGTGTATGAAGAAAGCAGTATTATCCATATTATTAATTTTAGTGGTTGGTTTTTTTAGTTGTGCGTGTGCAAATAATGCTAGTTATAAAAGGGTGGAGCTGTGTGTTTACGCCGATATAAAGACCGCTACTGAACAAATAAATTTTGTGGAAACCAAAGAGTATGCTGAAAGGCTTATATTATCTGAAGACCAAGACCTAGAAACCAACATTGCTAGTTTTTTAACTAAACTATGGAAAGGTAGGGCAACTTGCGTTATTGAAAATAATGGAAATATTATAATTAAAATAGATAACAGCAACACTCTTGTGTACGCTAATTTCATAGATTTACCCATTTTTTAAAAAAAGAAGGAAATTCGTTTTACTTTAGGTAATTCAGTGCGCTATACTAAACTAAAATAAAATGGGGGGAGAAGAACCTTTATGGATATAGCACAAGACGAGAGAAGGGCATTTTTAGAGAGTTGTGACATTAAAGAATTACGTCTAATGGGCAAAGATTTACGTATTAAAACTCCAACATCGTTAAGCAAAGAAAACTTGATTAACGATTTATTGACGATTACATATACCGCCGATTTTGACTGTCCTAATGAAAAGTCAAATCGTAAATTTAGATTAGAAAAAGGAAGTTTGGTTGAAGAATTTGCTACAAAAATCTGCCAAGCTAAAGTTATAGATTATGGCTTTAAAAGCGAAATTAAGCCAATGCCAAAACCTATAGAATTAGACGAAAAACCACAGATAGATTTATCTAAGTATGAAGGTACTGTGGTTAATTACTATTCAAACGCAATAGATACAAAACAATTTTCAACTGCAAATTTAAGCACAACAATTTCAAGATACGAAATTGCTAGTAACAACGATGATGAGAATGATGGTGTAGCATATACTGGTTACGTTGATGTAATAAATAAAGACTATGTAATTAGATACGACACAAACAAGTTTGTATTGTTGCCAAGTGACATAGTTAATAAGTATGAGATAAAAAGATATGATTCAATTGTATTCAAAGGATTTTATAGTCCATGCAAAAATGAATCTTATTTAGTTCAGATTTTAAATATTAATGGTCTTGCACCAGAAAGATATGAAAGGTGCTCGTTTGACCACTTGTCAGTAGAGCCACCTACCGAACTATTTGATATACCAAGAGTATGTATTAAAAAGGTAACTGGGGTAGACACAGCATTATTTCAAGGTGCTAAGTTTATAATATACGGCAACAACCAAGCCAAAAAAGAAAAGGTTATAACTGGGCTTGTTAACGAACTTGTAAAAATTAAAGTTCCTGTTTTCCCTATATTTTTAGGCAAGGATAAAGAATGTTGGGAACTATTAGATAGGCTTATGCCAAACGCCACATTCGCATCGGCTAGTGAAAACCCAGAATGTGTTATTGAAAAGCTTTTAGCAGTTATTTATAAGGCTTTGAGATATGTAGAATTAGGGCTAAATACTGTTGTTGTTATAGATGACTTTAATGGCGTGTATTCGGCGTTAGAAGCATTACTTCCAAATCAAAACGCAACATATATTACCACTATGGTAGCCAAATTTTTTAACATTGGTGGGCTATATTCTAGCGGTGGTAGCATAACGGTTTTAGGGCTTGTGAATAACGAAAATATTAGGCTTTTAGAAAAATTAAAGAAGTGTGCAAGTGTTAAGGTTTCTGCAGATAAACTAAATAAAGCAACAGAAGACTACGAAGTTTCAGAAGAAACAATGAAGTCGTTTTATGAAGTGACTGACCCATTAAAAATTATAAAGCACGCAAATAAATTGGTTGCAGATAACGCAAATAAACCTAAGATTGATGGCTTGAAAGACCTAAACGATGCTTCGCTAAATTTATTAGATAAACTTAATAAACTATAAAATAAAGAGATGCTTATAGTAGCATCTCTTTTAATATTTATCTTTTTGCGTTTTCAATTTCAAGTTTATCAAAGTCTACGCTTTCTACAAAATCTCTTGGCAAAAATTTTACCATATTAAAGTTTTCGTAGGTTTCGTAGTGGTTAGATATTAAAACGGGATATGTTTCTAATATATTCAAAAGTATGAAAGATGCGACCCTTTATGCCAAACAGAATGCTTTAAGTGGTCAAAAAATTCTTCTCTTGTATAATTGTCTACCGATTCGTATATAATATCTTTTGTAATTTTATTGTCAACTATAATCTTTGCCCAAATCTTAATCATTTTTACGCTTCCTAGGTTTTTTATTTTTCAAATATCTTAGCATATATTGGGTGGGTTTTGCAATAAAATTTAATAAGTTTAATTAAAAAATATTGCTTGACAAATTGGGTGTGAATGACTATAATGTGCAAGCATAATAAAGTAATGGAGTAGATATTATGGCAGAAGTATATTTGACCCAAGAAGGGTATAAAGAAAAAGAAAAAAGATTGGAATATTTAAAGACGGAAAAGCGTCAAGAAGTTATTGAGAAATTAAAAATAGCAAGAGATTTTGGCGACCTAAGCGAAAACGCAGAATATGATATGGCAAGAGATGAACAAGCAAAAACCGAAGCCGAAATTGAAATGCTAGAAGAAACCTTAAGAAAGGCAAAAATTGTAAACCCAAGTGCTGTTAAAAATGATAAGGTTAGAGTTGGTAGTAAAGTTAAACTACTAGACGTTGAATTTGATGACGAAATGGAGTATACAATTGTAGGTTCTCTTGAAAGTAACCCAAATGCAGGCCTAATTAGTAACGAAAGCCCAATAGGTAAAGCAATTATCGGTAAAGCCAAGGGTGATGTTGTTATGGTAGAAACACCAGCCGGCAAATGTGAAATGAAAATATTAGAAATTAAGTAAAAAGCCCAGCATATTGCTGGACTTTTTTATGCTTGAAAAATACTACTCGTTTTGGTATAATTAATGACAGTGAGGGTGTTATGCTTAGTTTAGAGTATTTAAATAGTTGTGGCTTTAATATAGAAGATTATATAAAAGAGTTTGTTAAAACTATTGGAACGCAAGATAGCAAAGAGTTAACTATAACTCCAAATAATGGTGATTATTTGGTGTGTATAGCGGACGGGAAAACCACCTATAAGTTTAGTTTATATTCAGTGATATGTGAAACCGAAAGTGGCAAAAAAGAGTGGTTTGACACGGCGTGGCAAAAGTATTTATTTGCAAAAATTAATAGAAGTTTTATTAATAATGCAACAAAGTTTAAGCAGAACTATATAAGCGGGTTATTGGACCATTTACTAGCAGAGTTTAATAATTTAAGTTTAGAAGAAACGGTTATAAAAGTAAGTACAACTAATAAAAGAATTATATTAAAAAATATGAATATAGTATTTAAGCCGCTGTTTGTATCAATAATGGAAAGAATAAATGAAATAGAATACTCACTGAAAGCAAAAGGATATCAATAAAATGTATTGTGCAATAATTGTCGAAAGCTGGTACACGAAAGTTCTTGTAATTTTGGAATAACAAATATATAATAAAAGACAATACAAAGGAAAAGGAGGATAGAAATGAAAAAGCTTTATGCCAGTACAGTTATGAAAAATGAACATACTACTGGAACAATTAAGTATTATCAAATATTAGAAGAAAAATATGGAATAGAAATAGTAAAACAAATGAAAAACTACGAACCAGAATCAACACGAATAGAAAATATAACAGATAGTAAAGAAAAAATAAATAAAGTATTAGAATTCCTAACAGAAAAATTTGTAATGCCAGATACAGCAGAGTACATAATAGAAGATTTAAATATTATGACTAGCAATTAAGCTAGTCATTTTTGAGTTATAAATAAAAAAGACTTGCTTAAAAATAAAAAAGCTATATAATTTTTTTAAAATAAAAGTATAGGAGAAAAAATGTATTATACATATATGTTAAGATGTTTGGATAATTCAATATATACAGGCATGACAAATGATTTAGAAAAAAGAATAAACGAGCATTTATTAAAAAGCAAAAACGGAGCAAAGTATACAAAATCGCATAATGCAGTTAAATTAGAAACAGCGTGGAAGAGTAAAGACAAGTCATTAGCATGTAAATTAGAATATCAAATAAAAAACCTTACTAAAATGCAAAAAGAAAATTTAATAAACGGTGAAAAATTGTCAACATATTTAAGTGGAAAAGTGGATTGCAGGAGATACAAAAGGGTAAACTGTGGATTGTCGACATTTTTAACTAACTTCCAATAGAGATTTTAGAAAACAGTTGTATATTCAAAATTTTTTATATTAATATTGGCATAAAAAACAATAACGTGTAATTTTTACACGTTATTGTTGGAGCGCTTAAATAAACATATCACTCAATAATGAATAGACTAGTATCACCAAAAGCCCTACAATTGAAATTATTAGAGAAATGCCTGCTTGATTTTATGTACTGCAAATAGTGCAACTATTACATATACTATAAAAATTATAGAAAGAAAAGTTTCAAAAAATTTATCTAGTTTCGCAGATTTGACATTTTTCTCACAAGT
>USNN01000049.1 GCA_900556185.1 uncultured Eubacteriales bacterium | reverse complement strand
AAAAAAATATGTTATAATTCATATGTTATAAGTTTTATGGGCCATTAGCTCAGTTGGTAGAGCAGCAGACTCTTAATCTGTTTGTCCGGGGTTCGAGTCCCCGATGGCCCACCAAGAAAAAAGGAAGGAAAGTTTTGTGACTTTCCTTCTTTTTTTCAATGAAAATAAACCGTATTGTTCAGTGATATTGCTACGCAAAAATATTTGCTAATGCAAATGATGCTTTTGCTAAGACAAAAAATGGTTTAATTTTAAAAATAAATTTATAATTTAATATTCCCCAAGTGATTTTTTTGTTTATAAAATTAAATTGTGTTAATATTTCTAAAAATGGTAATGATAAAATTTGTCGCTGAAGTAGGTGTAAATTTATGATTAAGTATGAATTTAATAGAAATGAATTAGAATGGGCTGAAGAATTTTATGATATTATACAAAAGAAAATGAATTTGCCTGATTGGCTCGGCAAAAATCCGCCTGTATTGTGGGATATACTAACAGGGTTTGTAGAATCGCCGTGTGAAATTATGTTTATTGGTTTTAACAGAGTGGAAAATGAGTATAACAAGAAAGTGTTAGGCTATATAATAGAACGATTTAAAGACACAGAAAAAGAATTTTCAAATGAGTTTAAAATTATAATGAAATAGATTAGATTGAATGGGCAATAAGGCAATTTAAAGATGTCGGGTTTTGCACATAAAAATAAAATTATCAATTATAATTATAGTCATCCGTAATTAGTTTAAAAAATTTTTAAACTACCTTAAATTTGTTTGTGTAAAAATTTTTTATATGTTAATATAATGTATACAAAGCACATAAAAATCTAAAACTAATTATGTGCAAAATTTAAGGAGGGAATATGAAAAGAAAAATTCAAGCAATTCTTGTTGGACTATTAAGCTTGTGTGTTGCTTTTGTTTTCGTTGGTTGTGGAGAGAAAACTCAAGATTTCGATGCAACCAAAGTCGCTGTAGGTTCGGCTACTTTCACATATAATGGAACTGCTCAAGTGTTTACAGTATCTTATCCAGATGTTGAAACAACTGTTAAGTATTCATTAGATAACGAAACATTCGTAACCGCAGACCAATTGGCTACCGTTAATGCTGGTAGTTATAAAGTTTATTATAAACTTTCTGCAGAAGGCTACAATGATTATCTAGGTAATTTAGATATGACAATTGCTAAAGCTGATGCAACAGTTACAGTTAATGATGCTTATCAATTAAAAGATGGAACAAAAGCAAATATCACATCAACTGTTACAGGGGTTTTAGGTAATGATGATTTAGGAATTACTTACACAATTGTTAACTTACCAACTTCTGGGTTGGTTGCTGGTGCTACTTATGATATTACAGCATCTACAACTAACGCAAACTACAATGTTACAGTAGTAAATGGCAAATGCACAGTTGTTGACAATGTTGCAATTAAACACGGCAACACAGTAACTTTTGCATCTTCATTACAAGAAGCATACGATAAAGCTGAAAATGACGACATCTTGGTTCTATATGCTGATGCTGTATTGTCTGCAAAATTAAATGTAGAAAAAACATTTACTATTGATGGTCAAGGCAGATTCACTGTATCTGCTGGTGAAGAAATGTCTGAATCAAGAGATGGTAACTTAGTTCTAGTTGATAGTGCTACTCCAGTAACACTAACACTAAGAAATGTTACACTAGATGCAAAACAAAAATGCAGAACTATCTACGTTGGAACAAAGAATACATTAGTTATTGATGGTGCAACTATCACTGGTGGTATGCTTGGTTCAACTGTAAGATTTGCTTCTGGATTGTATGTTTCTGGTGGTGCTAAACTTGTTATGACAAGTGGAAACATCACTGGCAACAGAATGAGAACGGATAATTTAGACCCATCACAACTAGTTGATGGCAAATTGAAATATGAAGCTAGAGAATCTCAAGACTTATGGATTGGTGCTAATGCTGTTGCTGAAATTTCTGGTGGCAATATTGGCATAATGTTCATTAACTCTAATGAATATGCAAAAACAAACCCAGGTCATGTAGATTTGAATGGCGGTAGTGTTGAAAGTTTGTATGTTGACTATGGCGGAGACGAAGAAAAGGGTGAATTCTTTGGTGCTATATTAAATTATAATGGTGGCACTATTGGAACACTTAAAATTTCTACCACTAATAGTAATGGTGAATACGTAGAAAAAACAGCTGTAGCTGGAACTACTTATAAAGGTGGCGAAACTGCATAGTTGCTAATTATTGAAACAAAAAACCTGGTTACATTGTAACTAGGTTTTTTGTTTTTTACATAAAAAGCAAAAATTTTTCATATATTTTATGGAGATGAACTTTAGCTTTTCAATTCCAATAAAAAGGGTAAAAGATTATATTGTTTCCAACAAAAAACTATATTTGCTTTGTTTTGTGGTGATTTTGGTTGGTGTGTTTTTGGGTGTTTATTTGATTATAAACGAGTTTATGGAGGAAAACATATACACGAGAACAGACTTAACATTGTCTGAAATAATACTTGGTGAACGCTCGTTTTTTGGTTTGTTTTTCTCTAATTTAGCTACTTTGTTGGTTCCTATAATTATAATATTTGCGTTATATACAAACAAATACACAAAGATATTGACCTATTTTTATTTGGCTTATCAAGGGTTGCTACTTGGAGCGAGTATAACTAGTTTAATATCTGAGTATGGGCTGGGTGGGGCACTTAATGCTCTTATTATAGTTATTCCAATAAACCTTGTGAACTTTTTTGTGGTGGTTAGTATGCTTGTGGTTAGTTATAAGCGGTTTAAAATAGCAAAATTACAGAGGCTTAGTTTTGGTTATTCATTAAAGTTATTTTTGATGCAATATATTGGCATATTGGTTGGTGCAATTTTTGCAAGCCTTGTGTATGCTCTATTATATCCAATAATACTTAGAACTAGTGTTGTTGTAACCACTTAAAGTTGACAACTGTGGTTCTGTTGTGATAAAATTATGTTATGGGAAATTATGATTACATAAAAGCCTTAGACACATATAAACAGTTTATAGCTGAAATAGATAACGACCACTTGTTTCATTCGATTTTGCTTATAAATAATGATGGTGAATTTTTAAATGAGTATGCTCGCAGTTTGGCTGGTGAAATACTTTCAAAAGATTATCCACAAAGAAAACAAAACATAATGGAGCGGGTTTGGGTTGGTGTTCACCCAGATTGTATGATGTATGGGCAAACAAAGCCATTAGATGCGGATGGGGTTAGAGGTTTATTGGACACTGTTTATGTTGCTCCATATGAAGGCACAAAAAAAGTATATATCATTTATAATTTTGATTGTATTGGCACAACCGTTGCAAATAAACTTTTAAAAACCCTAGAAGAACCAACGGCGGGGACGGTGTTTTTGTTGCTTGCAAAAAACGAAAACAAGATATTGCCAACGCTTTTAAGTAGGTCTTTAAAATTTTATGTTGAAGGTTATAGTGCTAAAATTATAGAAAGAGAACTAACAGAAAAGAACATAAAAAATCCAGAACTACTTGCAATGGAGTCTAATTATAACCTAGAAGACGCAAAAAAGTTAAGTGAGAAAATTAACCCATCGGAACTAGCAAACTTTGTTGTGGATGTTTTAACAAAATTAAATGTTACGTCTGACCTTGTGAAAATTACGGCGAAATCTGGTGTTGCTACGGATAGCGTAACGGAGTTCTTTGGTTTAGTTTCTAACCTTTGTATGAGTGCTATTAAATATAAGGCTGGGGTAGTGGATAATAGCGAAACCAAAAGCACAGGTAAAACTGTAAAAATCATTGCAGACAATTGGACTATTAATGCACTAGCGTTAATTATTGAAGCGACTACCGACGCTTTAAAAAAGAACGATGCTAATGTAAGCACAGTTAACATAATGGACCAATTTTTATTAAAGATACTGGAGGTTAAGAGAAAATGCAACACATAGTTGGCATACAATATACAAAAACTGGCAAAGTTTATTATTTTAGCAGCCCTAGTTTTTCGCTAAAAATTGGGGATAAAGTTATAGTAGACACTGCAAACGGTAAGGCTCTTGGTTTTGTTACATTTACAGATAGAGAAATAGAAGACGAAAAAATTGAAGAACCACTTAAACCAGTTTTGAGAATTGCTACCGAAAAAGATTTAAAACTTGTTGAAGAATTAAAAGATAAAGCAAGAAAACAAATACCTTTAATTGAAGAAAAAGTAAAACAATTAAACCTAGATATGCGAATTGTTTCCACCGAGTATACTCTAGACGAAACTAAAATTACCATAACATATACAAGCGATGGCAGAGTAGACTTTAGAGAACTATTAAAACTTTTGGCGAGTGCCTTAAAATGTAAAATTGAGTTGCGTCAAATTGGTATTCGTGATGAAGTTAAAGCAATTGGTGGTCTTGGGCTTTGTGGTCAAGAGTGCTGTTGCACTAGGTTTTTAAATGAACCAACACACGTGTCTGTAAAAATGGCTAAATTGCAAAATTTATCACTAAACCCAACAAAAACTGGGGGCTTGTGTGGCAGAATGATGTGCTGTTTGGCTTATGAAGAAGGTGTTTATGCAGACCTATTAAAGAACTTGCCACCCGTCGGTTCGGTAATTAAAACTCCTGAAGGCGAAGGAACAGTTTCGTATAACGATATATTAAAACAAGTTGTTATGGTTAAAATTCCAACAGGTGACAATAGTTATAAACTTAAAGAGTTTAAAATAGAAGAATTGAATGGCGACATTAAGAATAAAGAGGCAGAAGCAAAAGTGGAAACGCCAGTCAATAAAGAAACAAAACAAAATAATAAAAATAACAAAAAAAATAATAGGAGATAAAAATTATGGCATATAAAATAGATAAAAAATGTATTGGTTGTGGGAGTTGTGCGGCATCTTGCCCAGTTCAAGCAATAAGCGAAACTAAGGACGGGAAATACCAAATTGACCCTAATGTTTGTATAGGTTGTGGATTATGTGCATCAGTTTGCCCAGTTCAAGCACCACAAGCAAACTAAAATGAAAACCGTAGAAGAAATAATAAACGAAAATGGTTACACATTGGACTACTTAAAATCGGGTAGTCCAATTTTTCAATCAAAAAATATGTATACCTTTTCTAGTGATAGCACGGCTCTTGCTGGGTTTGTTAAAAATGAAAAAATTGGAACACTTGTGGACTTATGTTCAGGGAGTGGCATTGTTGGGCTAGAGGTAATAGATCAAATACAAACCGACAAGTTGGTACTTGTTGAGTTCCAACTTAAACTTGCTAAAATGAGTGAGTGCTCAGCAGTGTTTAACAAATCTAAAACTAAAATAAATGTGATTAATGCGGATATTAATAATTTAGAAAATTATAAACATATTCACTTAATTGGTGTTGGTGGCGTTAGCATGAGTGCTATTGCCGAGACTTTACATTCTTGGGATTTCGATGTCACAGGTTCAGATACAGCCAAAAGTCCTTACACTGATAAACTAATTAAATCTGGTATTAAAGTTACTATTGGTCATGATTTAACTAATCCTAAAAATTCAGATTTAATTATTTATTCAGCTGCTATTAAGGATACTGATCCTGAAATAGTTCTTGCTAAACAATTCAATATTCCACTAGTTACTCGTGGTGAATTTGTAGGTTTTTTAACAAGAAAATATGAAGAAAGTATTTGCATTTCTGGAACACATGGAAAAACAACTACTACTTCAATGATATCATTATGTTTCTTGGAAGCAAATTTGGATCCTACAATTCAAGTTGGTGCTATGTTAAAACAGATTGATGGAAACTATACTGTTGGAAAAAGCGAATATTTTATATTAGAAGCTTGTGAATATATGGAAAACTTTTTACGTTTTTCTCCAAAAGCAGAAGTTATTTTAAATATTGATAATGATCATTTAGATTATTTTAAAACTTTTGATAATATTAAAATTGCTTTTGAAAAATATGCAAGGCTAATTCCTGAAGATGGTGTTTTAGTAACAAATGCTGATGATTCATCATGTCTTGCACTAAAAGATGTTGTAAAAGGTAAATTCATTACATATGGAATTCAAAATACTTGTGCTAATTATGTTGCAAAAAATATTAGGCATAATGCTCTTGGATATTCTGAATTTGATGTATTTTGTAGTGGAAAGTTTTATATGCATGTTAGATTATCTGTTGCTGGTCGCCATAATGTTTCAAATGCATTGGCTTGTATCGCTCTTTGTTCTTACTATGGAATTAATAAAAATGTAATTTACTCAGCACTTCTTAAATTCACAGGTGCTAGCCGTCGTTTAGAATATGTTGGATCTTATCATGGTGTTTCTATTTATGATGATTATGGACATCATCCAACTGAAATAGTTGCAACTGCAAAAGCAATTGCAGATAAAGAATATAGAGAGTCATGGGTTATTTTCCAGCCACATACATACAGTAGAACAAAAAATCTTTTAGATGATTTTGCTCGTGCGCTTCTTTCTTTCGACCATATAATAGTTACAGATATTTATGCTGCACGTGAACAAAATACTTATGATATTTCTTCATTAGATTTAGTTAACAGAATAAAAGATTATAATAAAGAAGCTTTATATATGAAAGATTTCGATGAAATTGTTTCTTATGTAAAAACTCATGCTAAAGCTAATGATTTAGTATTAACTCTTGGCGCTGGAACAGTTACAAATATCGGGCCAGAAATTTTGAAATCATAAATCATAAATAAAAATATTTTATTTATGATTTA
>USNN01000048.1 GCA_900556185.1 uncultured Eubacteriales bacterium | reverse complement strand
AATAAATTAGCACAATTATAAATATTAAATTTAAACTAATTAAAATAAAAGGCGTTTTATAATTTTTATAAGTAAACAACCTTCAAAATATATTTTAATCCATTTAATAATCTCACGTGAAAAATAAAAATGTTTCACGTGAAACATTTTACTAAAAGCCTTATAAATAAAAGGATATACGCGTTTTTATTTAAAAATTATATACGCTTAATCAATATATTTTATAAATAAAAAAAGAAGCCGTTTGGCTTCTTTTAATTTTTCTTTAACCACGATTCAACTGCAGATGTTATATCAAATGATGTAGCCCAAAGTTTTTCGCTCAATCTATATAACGGACCACCTAGGAATGAATTATTTATATACGCCACAACGTTTCCCATAAAATCAAATTTTGATAATGCAGAAACAACTAACATGGCAACCATTAAAAATACGAAATATTTTACAAACCCAAACACGCCACCAAGCCATCTATTTGTTCCGCCAATAATTGTTTGAGACCTATTTAGTGAGGTAGACACCCTTAGCACAATTTTCACGATTAACCACAACAATAAATATATAACAACAAACGAAACAACTAAAAGTATCAAGTTGCCAACTGCGACACCTGCAAGTTCTGCAACAGTTACTGTCTCTTTTTGTGCAATTACATCTGGGTTGACCATTATAAAATTTTTAACTAAGCTTCTAAATATCTTAGGCACTTTAGCATCAGACAACGCATCAGTAACAAATGTATCTAGCGAAGCCGAATCCATACCAACCAAGTTAACATTAAACTTATCCGATATTCCCGAATACTTTAGTGTTAGCTTATCAAACATATGTTCATCAATTTTTGTAAGGGAAATAAGTTTCACAAATGGCTTCGCAAGAAGAATTGAAAGTATCAGCCTCACAAATCCACCTAGCAACTTTGCAAGCGACCCTAAAAAGCCTCGTTTTATACCCACTAACACAAATACTAGCGCAAGTAATAATATAATTCCATCTAAATATCCAAACATAATTTTCTCCTAATTAATTATACCAAAATTAAACAATATACTCAAGATTATTTCGTATCTTTTTCACATATTCTCCAAATAATTATTTGTATTATAATTGTAGTTGTGTTATCATATTATATATAACATAAGAATGGAGGAATACACTTTGGAACAAGACCAAAACAACAAATCAAACAACACCAATATTCAATATACTCAGCCATGGCTTAGAAATATGTTATTCTGCATTTTGATTATTGGTATAATTATATCATTATTCTTTTTAATGTCGCCACTAAAAAAAGAAATTAGTTACGAGCAATTTGTACAAGACTTAAACGAAAACAAAATTGAAAAAATTGAATATTCTAATTACGATATAAAAATTACTTATTACGACGAAACCATTGCTTATATGGGTCCTAAAAACACTGAAATGGCACAAAGTGCTATAACTGCCCACAACTTAAACACTGAAACCAATAAGGTAAGTCAATTTGCCGAAATTGAAAGCTCAACCGATTGGTCGTTTATTATAATGATAGGGCTATCTGTTGCAGGCGTGTTAGTTGTTATGCTTGTATTCTCTAGAATGGTTAATAAGTCAACAAAGCAATCATTCGACTTTACAAAAAATCGAGCACGAATAGCAAAAAGCAAAGTCACATTTAACGATGTAGCCGGTGCCGAAGAAGAAAAAGAAGAAGTTAAGGAAATTGTAGAGTTTTTGAAAAACCCAACAAGGTTCACAAACATCGGAGCAAGAATTCCAAAAGGCGTACTTTTAGTTGGACCTCCTGGAACAGGTAAAACATTACTCGCTAAAGCAATTTCTGGCGAAGCAAATGTTCCATTCTTCTCAATCAGCGGTTCAGACTTTATGGAACTATTTGTTGGTGTTGGTGCATCTAGAGTTAGAGATTTATTTGCTCAAGCAAAACTAGCTGCCCCTTGTATTGTATTTATAGATGAAATTGACGCTATTGGTCGTCAACGTGGAACCGGAATGGGCGGAGGCAACGACGAACGAGAACAAACACTTAACCAATTACTTGTTCAAATGGATGGTTTTGACACAAACGACGAAATTATTGTAATCGCTGCAACCAACCGAGTAGACATTCTAGACCCAGCACTTTTAAGACCTGGTAGATTTGATAGACAAATCACTATTAGAGTGCCAGACGTTAAAGGTAGGGAAGAAATATTAAAAGTTCACGCAAAAAATAAAAAGATTGATAGTTCTATAGACTTTAAGCAAATTGCAAGAATAACTAGCGGGTTCACTGGAGCAGAACTAGAAAACCTATTAAATGAAGCCGCAATAATAGCTGCAAAACAAAATCAAACTAAAATTACAATGCAAAATATAACCGAGGGTATAGACAAAGTTACAATGGGTCCTCAAAAGAAAAGTTTGATTGTAACTGAAAAAGATAAAAAGATAACCGCTTACCACGAAGCTGGACACGCTATTGTTGGTAAACTAATTAAAAACAGCGACCCAGTTCACGAAATTTCTATCGTGCCACGCGGGAATGCTGCTGGCTACACTGTATCTAGACCAGAAACCGATGACACACATATTACAAAATCTAAATTATTTGATATGCTT
This sequence comes from uncultured Eubacteriales bacterium, assembly GCA_900556185.1. Classification (GTDB taxonomy): domain Bacteria; phylum Bacillota; class Clostridia; order Christensenellales; family UBA1242; genus UMGS1908. The sequence goes on along the minus strand of USNN01000048.1, from coordinate 4,284 downwards.
ACAATGATGCTTGCTGGACGTGTTAGCGAAAGACTATTCTTAGATGATTACACAACAGGCGCTTCAAACGATATAGAGAGAGCAACAAATATAGCACGAAAAATGGTAGTAGACTTTGGCATGACAGACGAACTAGGTTTAATGCACTTTGGTTCTGAAAACTCATACTTTTTAGGCAAAGATTATATGGAACGAAATAGTTATAGCGAAACTTACGCTGCTAAAATTGACGCTTGCGTTTCAAATATCTTAAAAAAGGCCGAAGCAGAAGCAGAAAAACTACTTTCAGCAAACAAAACTATTGTTAAAAATATGGTTGAAGTTTTACTAGCAAAAGAAACTATATATTCAGATGAAGTTGATATGCTTATGAACAAAAAATCAGCCAAAGAAGTTATAGCCGTAATAGAAGAACGTGACGCCGAGAATAAAAAAACTGAAGAACCAAAAGACGAAGAAAAATCTAGCAAAATTAAACCAAATATAATCAAGTCGGACGACAAGGCTGAAAATACGGACCAAAATTTAAAAGTGTTACCTTCAGACGAAATATCTGACACATTTGATGAAGTTTTAAAAGAGAACAAAAAGACAAGGAAATAAAAACAATGAGACAAAAATTAATAATTGTAATTTCAATAACCCTATCAAGTTTGTTAATTGTTAGTGTAATTTTATTTTCAATATTACAGACTAATACAAAACCCAATTTACCAAACCCAGACGCAATAGATATATACAACCAATCGCTTTCTTCAACCAAATCATACAAGTCAGATAGTGATGAATATAAAGAAATTATAAAACTTTATAATAAGATGTTTGAAAAAACTTATATAAAACAAATTGGTGATAAAGACATTTTAAAAAATACTATAAGTGAAGACACAACTAGCCCAACTTGGACAGATAACAACAAAGAAACGGGCTTATATGTAGAATTTACATTTAATAGTGCAAAGAAATTTATTGTATATAGAAATGGTTCGTCTAGACGAGTAGACCTTCGTACAATTATATTTAGATTAAATAAAGAAGACAAAACTCAACAATTGCTAATTTACTTTAAAACCGCTGCTGATATCGACGCAGAAAACAACAAAGAAAACAATAACACAATTGACCTATTTGTTAATTACCCATTAAATACTCAAGCGAACACACACGACCTATACAACTACATTCTTACACTAATTCAGGAGTAACATATGACAAAGAAAGTTTTTAAAATTTTAAGTATAGTAACACTTGTTGCTCTGCTTGCTACTTGCATCGCCACTATGGTTTGTTATTATAAATACATTGGAATAGTAAACAAAATTTCAAACTCATCTCTATCACTTATGGACAAGTTTGCTTTGCAAGAGTCTAAAGACACCGCTCTATTAAACACTTTTAGAAGCCTACTTTGGCTTATGTATGTTACACTAGTTACAGCAATAATTAACATTACAAACTTTATTTTACAAATGGATAGAACAAACAAATTAAAAGTAAGGTAGAAAAATGGAAGAATTAGAAAATCAAGACCTACCAATAAAGTATTTTGAAAAAGAAATAAAAAACGCCGAAGAAGATAAATTTAATTCTATTTTCCTTGGATGCCCAAAGCAATCTAATCTACCACTATGGGTAATATTTTCTATTGCGTTCGGACTATATTTTATGCTTTCAATATTTATTGGAAACGTGGTTTTGCTTCCAATGACAGTTAATGGTAGCTCTATGTATCCAACATTAAATTATGAGTATACAACTACCGCCAACACACTCGCTGAAGACGTGGTATATTTATCCAAAACAACTAAATACGAATATAAAGACATAATTGTTTTTAATGCCACACCTTACACCGACCCCGCTAGCACAGAACCAGTTTACTACATAAAAAGAGTTATTGGTGTTGGTGGAGATAGGTTGCAATTTAAGCGAATAAGTGAACCATCTAGTTATGGCAACGCCGAATTTGTTTTATATAGAAACGGCGAACTACTAAATGAAGATTATATTGCTTCAACAATGATATTAAACACATTAAGCACTAGTTTAAGTGAATTTACTACAGAAAAAGAAATAGTCGTTCCTGAAGGCTTTGTATTTGTTATGGGCGACAACCGAAACAATTCTAGGGACAGTCGAGAACTTGGTTTTATTAATTTATCAGACTGTGTTGGAAAAGTTACTATATTAATTCCATACGGCAAGACACTTATATATGGAATTATTAAATCAATTAAATATGGTTATTTATTTTAAGGAGATTATTTATGAGAATCAAAATTACTACAGATAGCACAGCTGATGCAAGCAAAGAATTTTTAGATAGTTATGGGATTTCATACATTCCACTAATTGTTAATATGGGCGATGAAGAATGTTTTGATACCGAAACCGTCACCACCGCAGACATTCAAGAATTTGTTGCAAAAACTGGCAAACTACCAAAAACTGCAGCACGGAGCGTTGAAGACTTTAAAGCATTTTTCAAACCATTTTTAGATGAAGGGTATGATGCGATTATTCACTTTTCAATATCCAACGAATTATCTTGCGTTTATAAAAATGCTCAAACCGCAAGTTTTGAATTATGCCAAGACAAGATTTTTATTGTTGATAGTAGAAACCTTTCAACTGGCACAACCTTACTTGCAATTCACGCAACAGAACTAGCAAACCAAGGCTACTCTGCTAAAGATATTGCAGATATAGAAAGACGTAGAGCATATAATGTTCAATCTTCCTTTGTTGTAGATACACTAACTCACTTATATAAAGGTGGCAGATGCTCTATGCTTAGCATGTTTGGTGCCAACCTACTTAAACTAAGACCAAAACTACAATTAATTGATGGCAAAATTGTTCCAACTGGAAAATATCGTGGCAAAATGGATGTTGTTTTAACAAAATATATAGACGACACACTTGCAGACTATAATAACCCAGATAAAACCAGATGCTTTATCACCCACACAAGTGCCGACCAAGAAATGGTAAATAAAATAATTGAATACGTAAAATCTAAAAACATATTCAACGAAGTTATAGAAACAAAAGCAAACTCAACTGTTTACACACACTGTGGCAAGGGCACACTTGGAATATTATACATAAATGACGGGGGAAAATTCTAATGAAACGCATAAAAAATATTTGCATCAGTTTACTACTATTATTATGTTGCTTAAGCTTTACCGCTTGTGGCGCAGAAAAGCCTTTAGACGCAAATGTTTATTTTAATGAAGACGTAAACTTTTTAAAGATGGGTTCTGACGAATCAGGCTCTGTTAAACTTATAAACGTTGTTAATGCATCTATGCCACAAGACCAATACACAACCATTCAAATTAACACATTAAAAGATTGGACATATGGACTAACCATAGAAAAAATATGCTTTGACTTTGTTATGAGCGAAGTAACCGAATTGGACTTTGATATAACAGTATCCTATTTAAACAAAGGCACTGATTATGATAAAGATAAAGGTATGTATTTTTATAAGCAAAGTGTTACCGCAAATAAAAAAGTAACCCGAGTGGAATTAAATATTAATGATATCTTTACCAACAACGAGTCTACTATATCTATAGAAATTTCTAATAGAACAGTATACGAAAACAATCCAAAGCTAAAAATCTGCATCCAAAACTTTAAAGCATACGGAAAACACGAAGAATCTAAATATTAAAAAGAGAGTAATATTTGCTCTCTTTTTTTATTCATTTTCGTATTCACCTGTAAAATAGTCCTGGTCGTCTATATGTATTAATGTGTTATTCACGCTAACATATTTGTTGCTATGTTTTAGCGGAATAGGGGACATAACCAAATCGTTTATCATCACTTCACCAAAGTTAAAGTCGGATGCGTCTATATCTGGGTAACTTTTAGCGTCTTTTAAATAATCTTCAATACCAACTATTGTAAATCCATTTTTATTATAAAAATATTGCGTTGCCATTGTGCCGTTAATTTTATCAAAACCAATACCAAACTCTCGGTCGGTTGAGTAATTGCCTGGCTCATACGACCCAACCAGTTTATCACAACCAAAGTTATTTATTAAATATGGCACCAGGTCGAACATCTTTTGCCCTATTAATTTACCTCGATGTGCGCTATACACATACACAATTTCTAAAAACATATTTGTGCTGTATGGTCCCGTAAACATTCTAAGATATGAAACTTCTTCTAAGTTTTTGTAGCAATTAATGCGAATATGGGTACTATCCACTTTTTTAATATTGCAAAAAGAAATTTCGCACCTTATTACATTTTTAT
>USNN01000047.1 GCA_900556185.1 uncultured Eubacteriales bacterium | reverse complement strand
CAGGGATAAATTAATTCCACAATTTGGTTTCGATAATGAATTATTCTTAGATAAAATGAATACTAAAGATATCGAAACTGGCGATAGTTTAAGTCATATCGTTAAAGATAGTGAAGTTATAGATTATTACCTAAATCACACAGATGAGTTTGACTTTTTGCCAACAGACAAAACATTTTTAAGTTTTTACACAACAGTAACAACACACGGCGAATATTCATACAACGCTCTTCTTAAAGACAATTATGCATTTTTGGATGCAATTGATTATTTTGGTAAAACTGTAAACGGTGTTAATAACGCAGGATTGAGTGAAGATTGGGCAGAAATGGTTAGAAACTACTATGCAAAAGTGTTGGATACCGAGCATATGGTAACTTTAATTTTAAAATATCTAATGGAGAATGATATTTTTGATAACACAACTCTTGTGATGTTCTCTGACCACCAATGCTATTATGATGGAATGGATATTAACTATAAAAACCTATTTTTCACTGACGATGTAACAAAAGGTCATTCTTCTCCAAAATATTGGGAAAGAGATACCGAATACGGTGAAACTTTTAATGAAAATTCTCAAGACAGATATTTGGTTCCTGCAATGATATATTCAACAAAAATTACCGATGCGGTGGTGGGAACTGAAGAAAATGCCCATTTTATAGATAAGTTTACTTGTGCATTTGACCTAACCGTTACCATATTTAATATGCTGGGGGTAGATTATAATCCAAGTTATTATCTAGGTTACACTGTATTTTGTGAAACTACCGATAAAGTAAGTGGTGAAACAATAGAGTTAAAGGTGCCAGCGTATATTTCTTGCACCGGCGGAATATTTAATGATAAAATAAGCACTGAAGATGGCTTGGCTGTTAAATATTGTAAAAGTGATGTGGATTTAAACAACGACTTGCAAGTATTTTCTTATAACGTTACTAAGTATATAGACAAGTGGTACAAAATAACTTATTTGTATGAACTCAATATGTTTAAATAAAAGAGAGCTATATGGCTCTTTTTTATTTGCCAAATTAAGGTTAAAGTAGGTATAATTAACATAAGGAGAAAATTATGATAATAACAATATCGGGTAAGCCGTGCACAGGCAAATCTACATTAACTAAAATTTTAAGTGAAAAATATGGCTTTGAAGTAATTAGAGCAGGCGAGTACTTTAAGTCTATTGCTAGAAGTATGGGTATAGACATAACCGAATTATCTAATTCAAATAAAATTATTGAAATAGATTATAAGGTTGACGACGAATTAAAAAAAGTTTATAACACAAGGCTAAATGATAATTTGATCATAGAAAGCAGAACAGCATGGAGTTTTATGCCTAAAGCATTTAATGTGTTTTTAACAGTATCTGAAGATGTTATGGCGTCTAGATTGTTTAATTCAGAACGAAGTGTTTTAGAGCGGGGAGCGAATATAGAGGAAGCCAAACAAAAAGTAATATCTAGGTATAATGGCGATAACGCAAGGTACAAAAAGATATATAATATTGAATGTGATAACCTAAATAATTATACTTTCGTGCTAGATAACTCTAATTTAACACCCGAAGAAAGTGCAGAAATCATTTATAAAGAATATAAAAAATTTATAATTTAATCAAAAAGACCACAGTTTCATACTCTAAATTATGAGGTGAAATATGGGTCTTTTTTCTTTTTCTAATTATATTATAAACAAAGAAAATCTGATTTCCAATGTTAAATTTATAAAAAAACAATTAAATAAAAACACAAAATTCTGTGCTGTGGTTAAAGCAAATGCGTATGGCGTTGGTCAAAATATAGTGTCTAAAATTATTAGTGAATATGTAGATTGCTTCGCTGTGGCAAACTTAGAGGAAGGAGTTTTGCTTCGAGAAAGTGGTGAAACCAAAAATATTATATCACTTGGAGCCATTAATTTTGATTATTTAAGTGTCTATTCAAATAAAATTATAGCCCCACCAGTAAGCACCAATCAAGAGATGATAAAACTATCGAGCGAGGCAAAAAGTCCCATGTTGGTCGAATTTGGGCTTAATACTGGTATGAATAGAATTGGTTTTTCGAGTTTAAATGAAATTGATGAGGCAATTGCGATAAAAAATAAAAATTCTAATATTTGCCTTTGGGGAGCCTTTTCACACCTTGCAACTAAAGAAAATGATGTGGGATTTATGTATTCTCAGAAGCGAAAGTTTGATAGCCTTACTAAGGTGTTTAGTAAAAATGTGGTGCTACATTTATCTAACACAAGTGCAAGTATTTATAGAAAAGATTTTAATTATGATATGGTTCGTGTTGGTTTTGGATTGTATGGAGCAAACAGTTTTAATGGTAAACTCAAAAGTGTTGTAAGTATAGAATCTAAGGTTGTGTTAATTCAGGATGTAGACGCTGGGCTATCGGTTGGCTATGATAGAACATTTTTTACAAATAAAAAAAGCAAGGTGGCAATAATTCCACTCGGCTATTTTGATGGCATAAATAGAATGCTTAGTAACACTGGTTTTGTTTTAATTAATGGCGAGTATTGCCCAATTGTCGGAAGGATATGTATGGATGCAATGATGGTAGATGTAACGAATCTAAACCAAGTGCAAGTGGGAGATAAAGTAACAATTATTGGAACGGATGGCAATAAAGAGATAACCATATCAGATTACGCAAAGTGGGCGGGAACCAGCGAATATGAAATTTTTTCTAGACTAAATAATGCTCGGATGAATGTGGTCATAAATTAATAAAAATGTAATTGCAATTTTGGTTATTAATAGGTATAATAGTATTGCTTTAATTATTTATTGGAAGAAAGTTTATGAGTGAAAAATTATTGATAATAGCAAACCCATGCTCTGGCAAGGGTAAAGCGAAAAAACTAGCACCCAAAATTGCAAAACGATTTAGCGAATATGGTTACGATGTGAATTTAATGTACACTAATATGCGTGGCGATGCAAAAGATTTTGCAAGTGCGGAAGATTATTCTATGGTTGTTGCGGTTGGTGGTGATGGAACCCTAAACGAAACAATTAATGGAGTTATGGAGTCGGGTAAAAACACAAACTCTTTAGTGGGTTACATTCCTATGGGTAGCACTAACGATTTTGCTTCATCTATGAAAATTCCTACAAAATGGAAAAAGGCAGTTGATGTTATTGCTAACGGGAAAGATTTGTGTATAGATATTGCTAGGTTTAACGACAGATATTTTACATATGTTGCAGGATATGGTATGTTTACGCAAACATCTTGCACTACAAGTCAAAAACTTAAAAACAAGTTGGGACATTTTGCATATTTACTACTTGGTGTTAAAGAAGTATTTAAAAAGAATAACTATCCAATTAAAATAGAAGTGGACGGCGAACTTGTTGAAGGCGAGTATGCTTTTTTAGGGTTTGGTAACACAAAAAGTATTGGTGGTGTTTTAAAATTTAAAGACGACATCGTGGAAATTAGTGATGGCAAGTTTGAAGTGTTGTTAGTAAAATACCCTAAAAACTTATGGCATTTGTCTAGAATGTTAAAAAAGTTTATGAAAAGCGATTGGCAAGGTGATGGATTAACAATGCTTCACGGAAGCAAAGCAAAAATATATACAGACAAAGAAATGTTGTGGTCGCTAGATGGTGAAAAACTCATAATAAATGAAGATGCTGAAATAGAAATGATTAACAAGGCAATAAAGATACGGGTAGGGAATTAATGAAGAATTTTATAGAGAAAAATAAATATTGGTTATATATGCTCTTTGTGCCAATTTATTTGGTAGCGTTTTTCTTAACCGAAAAATATATAAACGGCAGTTCTAACTATTGGGTTAGTTATATCCCTTTTGATGATACCATTCCGTTTGTAGATTGGTTTGTAATTTTTTATGTGCTATGGTATCCATTGCTAGTCGGCGTTGCAATATTACTTCTTATAAAAGACAAACAAGCATATTTAAGATACGCACGAATGATAGTTTTCGGTTTTTCATTTAGTATCGTGTTTTTCTGGATATTCCCAAATGGTCAAAATTTAAGACCTGAAACATTTGCAAATGACAACATATTCACAAAAATTATAGGCTTAATTTATGCATCTGATACAAACACGAATGTGCTTCCAAGTATGCACGTTTACGGCTCACTATGTGCAATGGTGGCAGTAATCGATAGTGATAGAGTAGACAATGTTTGGGCAGTTGTTGGGATAAGCGTGTTAAGCGTGATGATTTGTGCTTCAACTGTATTTATAAAACAACATTCAATACTAGATGTAATAGCAGCGGTTGTTATGTTAATTCCATTATATATTGGCGTATACTGGAAACGATTGTTTTCAAGAAAAGAAGCAATTTACAATAAAGCAACAATGCTTGCGGTGAGTGAAGACACAACCGAAAATTTAGTACAAACTAACACTAACACAGAAAATTAATTAAACTAAAAAGGACTCAATAGTTGAGTCCTTAATTTTTTTTATTTGCAGTCTGGGAAGCCGGCACGAACATTGTCTTTCTTGCGGTCTTTTAACACAGATACTGGAGATTCTTTTGTTTCAAATCTATAGTCTTCACCAAACTTAGCAATAGTGTTTTCAATAACAACGTGTGATGGGTCGGTTTTGGTGTTTCTGCCAAGTGTGGTGTTGTATTTGCATAAATTAGAGTTGCAGTCTAAGTTTCTAACATCTACATAATTATTTTTGGTGTAGCTGTCAAAAAGAGTGTCATTTAAGCAATCTCTAACATAATCTATGTTAGATTCAAACTTTAATAGAGTAGGGAATTCTTCTTGCCCAACAACGTCTTTAATAGACTTGTTCTCATATTTTTTCAGAAATTTAGCAGCGGTTTTTAAGTGTGCGACTTCCATATCAAAGTGCTCTGCATAAATGCCACGAATGTATTTGTCGGTTTCATCTTGCATAAGTGAGTAATATAAATAGCATTCAGTGTATTCATGCATAACCCATTGCGAAAGCCAGCTAAGCGTTGGGTCTTTTAAACTTTCATATTGCGTAACGTGTTCTTCTTCAACCATTGCAATTTCAGCGTAAAGTTTTCTGCCTTCTTCGGTTTTATAGAACCCGCCGACGTTCATATAATAGTTCATTGTTTGTTGTTCGGCAGCGGTTATTATGCAACCAACTAACTTAGAGTATGTTTTTGCACTAAGTGCATCCATTGCTGGTCTTAAGTTGTCCACAGGATATCGGTGTTCGTTTATGGTTGGTCTACCTGGGGTAATTTCGGTTAGTTCAGCGACTAAACACTTAGCATCTATATTTTCATCTTTTTTAAGTAGGTTTGAATACCTATACAAGTGGTCAAAGTCTTCAAGCAACGCAAAGTCTAGGGCTTTTTTATTTGTTGGGTCGGTTTCATTTTTTGCAAGAATGGCAGTAAGGTCAACAGCAAGTTGTTCGTAACCAATGGTGGTTTCTAGAATAGATTCGTCTAATGGTTTTAAACTACTAATTCTTTTTTGCTGTTGTTGTTCTTGGGCTCTTATAACAGATAATGCTTCGAGAATATCTTTTTCTTTGCAGTGTCTTGCAAAATTGTGCATAAACCAAACGCTTTCATACTCGGTGCCGTTCATAAGAATAACTCGAGTTTTGGTGTAAGGTGTGGCAGTTGCTTTATTGTATGGTTTTGGGTTTAGTTGTTTCCAATTTAAAAAGTAACTGTCTAATTCTTTTGTTTCGTGTTTTAATGGGTTCATAATGTTCCTCCTGAATTTATAAATTTATTATTATCAAGCCGAATAAGTTTTATTCACAAGAATAATATTTACAAATAAAAATGGGTGTGATAAACTACTAGTGGAGAAATTATGGGTAATAAAGAAATAATTAGTTACTATAATAAATTTTGTGAAAATAAAAGACTTGAATCAAGACACGGTCAAGTTGAGTTTTTTGTTGCAACAAAATATATAGAAAAATTTGCTAAAGATTTATCAAATAAAACTTTACTAGATGTAGGTGCGGGCACAGGAAGATACTCTATTTGGGCAAAAGAGAAAGGTGCTGATGTAACAGCGGTGGAGCTTGTTAAATACAATCTAGGAATACTTAAAACCAACGATGGTTCAATAAAAGCGATGGAAGGTGATGCTAGAAACCTGAAGAAATTCAAAAATGATAGTTTTGATATAGTTTTATTGTTTGGACCACTTTACCATATATTGAGTTACGATGAAAAACTGGTGGCATTAAATGAAGCCAAAAGGGTGGTAAAACCAAATGGCTTAATATTTATTTCATATTTAAATAATGAATATGCCATATTAAAGCATGGCTTTATGGATGGCAACTTAACAAGTGAAATAAATAATGGTAGGGTAGATAAAAATTTTAAAACTACCGCACTTGTTGAAGACTTATATTCTTATGTGGATATAAGCATAATTAAAAAATTATCCAAAGATGCTAGGTTAAAGCGAATCAAAATGGTCGCTCAGGATGGGTTAACAGATTATATCCGTGATAGCGTTAATAAACTAACAGAAGACGAATTTGAACTATATAAGCAATATGTTTTGTCTAGGTCATCTGACCCAACTATGTTAGGGTTTAGTTCCCATATATTAGATATTTTAACAAAATAAAAGAACATTACTAAAATCAAGTAATGTTCTTATTTTTAATTTCGTTTTGGCTTTTTTAGACCAGCCCATAATAAAACTGCTATTTGAACAGGTATTCCAATAAAGTATATAGCAAATAAGTTGTAGTCTAAAAACTGCAAAAATATTGCTGTAATTATAGTCCATATAAATACCGATATTATTATAAATCTATATTTGCGTTTGCCCCATATTGCATTAAATATAATAAGAATGATGCACGAAGCGGGTATTGCCCAAATAAATGCACGCCATAAACTTATATTTGCAATAATCTTGGCATAAACAAAAAGCACGGTTGCAATTACCCA
>USNN01000046.1 GCA_900556185.1 uncultured Eubacteriales bacterium | reverse complement strand
CAAAACTAGTTAAGAGAGCAGGCTACACCTTTATTGGGTGGCAAATAACCAAAGTTGCTCCTTGGGCTAGTGATGGTAACGAAGCATCTTGGGGCTTAAATAACAAATATACTTACGACCCATCTTTGGGTAAATTTGCAATAGACAATACAAATGCAGTCGTTATATCTGAAACTGGCAAAATAAACGCAGGTCAATATGGTGATATAACTTTAACAGCATTATATAAAAATAACATAATAACTGTTAACTTGTTGCAAGCAAACGCAACAGTAAAAGGCACTGAAAATTTCTATTATATCTACAATCAACCTAACTATTATGCTGGGGTTTATGCAAGTGGCAACACTGGCGAGGTTATAACTAAAATTGCCAAATTGCCAACACGAGTTGGTTATATATTTAAGGGCTTTAATGCTAAAGCAGACGGCACTGGCACAACTTTTGTAGATGCTAGTGGCAACATTATTAATGACCTATACAAAGATGCAAGCCTTGTAAGTGTTCAAGACGATTACACTAAGGATGTAGACTTATATGTAATTTGGGAAGCAATAGATTACACAGTTAAATATGATTCTAATAAACCAAACACGGCAACCAATAATGTAACTGGTTCAACGGCAAACTCTAGCCACACCTACGATACACCTAAAACATTAACCCCAAACGGTTACAAACTAACGGGCTGGGTGTTTGATGGATGGAACACTAAAAAGGATGGCACAGGGACCGCTTACACAGACAAGCAAAGCGTAAGCAACTTAACAACCACCAATGGAGCAACTGTTACCTTGTATGCTCAGTGGAAGCAAATAACCTACAAAATTGTGTTTAATAAAAATAACGCCAATGCAACTGGCACAATGGCAGACTTAACTTTAACCTATGACAAGGAACAAACTCTAACCTTAAATAAATTTGTTTACACTGGCTACACATTTAAGGGGTGGAGCGTAAGTGCAAATAGCACAACTATTGCTTACGCAGATGGCGAAAGCGTGGTTAACCTAACAGCAACCGATGGTGGTGTAATTAACCTATACGCTGTTTGGGGGTCTAACACATACACCGTTAGTTTTGATGGTAACGGTGGAACTCCAAGCAAAAACAGTATGGAAGTAACTTACGATAGCACATACGGCACATTACCAACAGCAACAAGAGCAGGGTGGACATTTGTAGGCTGGTTTACATTAGCCACAGGTGGCACACAAGTTAAAGAAAACACCAAAGTTACAACCAGTGCTAACCACACCTTATACGCACACTGGACGGCTAACACCTATACAGTAAACTTTAGAAGTGATGTGTTTGATGCAACTAATGGCTATGCAAGTGAAAATTTAACTTATAATTCGACCGCTAACTCGTGGACAGCAAAAGTAATTAGTGGTAACACATATTCTAACTTTAAAATTCAAACTTATAATGGCGGCATATTTGTTGCTCAAGTAATAACGGCTACAAATACGGGCATAACAACCTACACTTTCACAAAAACAGCCGAACTTACAAAAATAAGGATTGCGTTTAATGGTAATAAAGAAGACTCTGATTATGCTTATTTTCTATCTAACCTAACCAATGGTAAAATATACACGCTAAGTGTTAACCTAACAAGTTTCACATCAGGTGGAACAACTGGCACCTTTAGTGATATTAAGATATATGACGAAAGCGTAGCAGACCAAAAGAATGTTACATTTAACTCAGCTTACGGCACATTGCCAACAATTACTCGTGAAGGTTACACATTTGTAAACTGGAGTAGTAATAATGCTGAAGAACTAGCAACCGAAGACACTTATGTAACAAGCGAAACAATAGTAACAACTCCAAATAACCACAGTTTAACCGCTGTTTGGAAGGCTAACACATACACAGTTAATTATAATGGCAACAAGCCAAGCACCGCTAGCACTACGCTTAGTGGAACTACCGCAAGCCAAACACTTACTTATAACCGTGGCTACAACCTAACCGCAAACGGCTATAGTTTAACAGGTTACACATTTACAGGCTGGAACACCAAGGCAGACGGCTCTGGCACAAGTTTTGCTGAAACAGAGTTTATTACTAATCTAGCAACTTCAGGCAGTATTACCTTATATGCTCAGTGGCAAGCAAATAGTTATAGTTTATCTTACGACCTAAATGGCGGAACGGCTGGTTCAAACGCTCCAACCAGTGCAAACTTTGACACCGAACTAACAATATCTAACCCATCAAGAGTGGGTTACACATTTGCAGGGTGGACGGCAACAAACCTAACCACCGCAACAGCAAAACACGGCACAACCACCGCAAACACTGCGTGGAACGGCACAACAAAAGTAACTAGCACTAAGTTTATTAACTTATCTTCAACAGGGTATGGTGAGGTTAAGCTAACTGCAAATTGGACGGCTAATACAAATATAACCTACACTGTGAGATATTTCGTTATGAATACAAACGGGGATTATGAACTAATAGAAACCGTAACCCATAACGATGGCACGGCAGATAGTGAAAAAACATTATCAACCCTGCTAAAATCAAATGGCTATAAGTTTACAATTAGTGGCATAAGTTCATCTTATTGCGAAGTAATCTCTGGCGGGTTAGAGTTTAATAAATATATGGTTGGCACCAAGTTGGGCAATACATACCAAACCACCAACACAACCGATACAAAAACTACTATACTTGCAGACGGCACCCGTGCAGTAGATGTGTATTACCAAAGAGCACGACACACTATAAGCTTTGACCCAAACGGCGGTTATAGAGTAAGTGATGGTGCAACTAGCATTTTATCTATGACTTATTATTATGGGCACACTGAAGGTGTTTCAGAGCGAGCAAGGGTTGGTTACACATTGTCGGGTTACAACCTAACAGGCAACCCAACAAGCGTTGGCATTGGTGGGGCAACAAAAGTGTTTAACGGGGCAAACTCACTTGGTTCAGTTACACTAGGCACAACCGACATAACCATTTCAATGGTGTGGACGGCCAACATATATAATGTTAATTATATTAATAATAGTAATATATTAAGTGTAATAGGTAATTTATCAACTGAACAATCAAGAATTTTAAATATAGAATTAAGTACATTTAAACCATATATTCCAAGTTTAAGTGAATGTATAGATAGTTTAAAATCCCTTGAAGTAAAACAAATGGATGTCGAAGATATAAATGATATGATGAGTTATGGTAATGAATTATCTAAACACTTTGTTACAATAAATGAAGAAGAACATAAATTATTAAGTGGAGATAGTAATGATAAATCCATTGCTAATATTAACGAAATAATAACAAATAGTTATGAAGTAATTGAACCTAAGAAAAGTTTCTTTAAATGGCTATTCTTAGAAGAAACAAATAATAATATTACAATAAAACTAGAAGCTATTCCTAAATTAAAAGAAGCCATTAATACAAATATAAATATACTTTCTAGTGAATTATTAACATATGATAAAATAAGAAAATATATAATAGAATATGCTAAAAAGAATAGAGAATATGTTATTAAAACTAGTGAAATAGTAGCATTACTAGAAAATAAAATAAATGAAGTAAACCCTAATGATCCATATAGTTATATAGATAGTTTACAAGTATCTTCACAATTACAAATAGCAAGAGAAAAACAAAATAGATTTAATACATCAAATCAATTATTAAATCAAGAATTATTTAAAATTAATCAAGCAATAGTAAATCACTTTATAACAATAAATGCCCTAGAAATGGCTCGTGATGACCTATTACCATTAATAAGTTCTGAAATATTAATAGCACAAGGTAATAAAGATGCAAATAGTAGTCTAGAATTATCTAAAAATATAATGGATTTATTTAAAGCAATGCTAGAAAGAAATGTTGATAGTACTAAAGAAGTATTAACTAAAATAAATAGTATTTATTCATTAAATGGTACCACAGAATTACTTAATATGCATATAAATAATTATATTAATACCATTGATAATACTACTGATAAAGAAAATTCTAAAAAATTAATCAAAGAAATATAAAAAATATGTAAAATATGTCTAAAAATAGATATATTTTACTTTTATTTTTCTAAAAATATGATATAATCTAATCATAAGGAGTTGTTAATATGGCAGAAGAAAAGAAAAATAATAATAAACCAAATGAAGCAAAACATAATAGACAAAATAATAAAGAAGTAAAAAAAGAAACGCCTAAAAAGAATAATGAAGTAGATATTGAAGCATTAAAGAAAGAATTAAAAGAAGAACTAAAAAAAGAATTAGAAGAAGAACAAAAAGAATCAAAACAGACTGATGATGAGAAGGCTATAGAGCTTGCTAAAAAAGGTGCAGGAAAAGTTTCACCAAATCCTCTGGTTGGTGCTGTTATAGTTAAGGAAGGCAGAATTATTGCAGAGGGATATCATAAAAAATATGGCGAACTTCATGCGGAAAGAGATGCATTTTCAAAACTTAGTGAAAGTGCTTGCGGAAGTGATATGTATGTTACATTGGAACCATGCTGTCATTACGGAAAACAGCCTCCGTGCACACTTGCGATAATTGAGCATGGAATAAAAAATGTGTATATCGGTTCAGATGATCCAAATGAACTTGTTGCAGGTAAGGGAATAAAACAGCTGAAAGATGCCGGTATCAATGTTGTGGCAGGTGTATTAAAAGAAGAGTGTGATGCATTAAATGATGTGTTTTTTCATTACATAACCAAAAAGACACCGTATGTCGTAATGAAATATGCAATGACACTTGATGGGAAGATTGCATGTGATAATGGTGAGAGCAAGTGGGTGACATCAGAAGAAGCAAGACAAAACGTGCAGTATACAAGAAATGCACTTAAAGGAATTATGGTGGGAGTACAGACTGTTATAAATGATAATCCGAGTCTTACCTGTCGTATTGAAGGCGGTACAAATCCGGTGCGTATTATATGTGACAGTAATCTGAGAATACCGGAAAACAGCAATATAATAAATACTGCGTTGGAAATACCGACAATTATAGCAACCGTTTCTGATGACAATAAACGTGTCGGATTTTTAGAACAACGAGGCATTGATGTTATAAAAACTCATAAGAAAGACGGGCGGGTTGATTTGAAAGACCTTATGATCAAACTTGGAGAGAGAAAGATAGACGGAATTTTACTTGAAGGCGGAGGAACATTAAATATGAGTGCACTTGAAGCCGGAATTGTAAATCATATTCAGGCATATATAGCTCCAAAGATATTCGGGGGAAGCGGAATATATAATCCGGTAAAAGGGATTGGTGTAAAAAGTCCTGATGAAGCATTTATCTGCAGGAATGTTAAGGTTTCAAATATTGGCAGTGATATTCTTATCGAATGTGATTTATAAAAATATCAATGTTAAATGCTGCATAAGAGAATATAAGGTGGTGAAAAAATGTTTACTGGGATAATCGAGGAAACAGGAAAAGTTGAAGCTGTTGCAAAAGGCAGTAATTCGGCAGTTATTACGATAGCCGCCGTCAAAGTGCTTGAAGATACCAAAATAGGTGACAGCATTGCGGTAAATGGTGTGTGTCTGACTGTTACTTCAATAAGTGGCAGAAAATTCAGTGCGGATGTGATGGCGGAGACATTGAGACGAAGTTCCTTAGGTTCATTGAAACACGGGAGCATGGTTAATCTTGAGCGTGCGATGGCTGCAAACGGAAGATTTGGAGGACATATAGTATCAGGACATATAGATGGTGTCGGGGTTATAAGTTCTTTTGAAAAAGAGGATAATGCAGTCTGGGTTGAGATAGAAACACCTGCAAAAATTTTGAGATATATAGTTGAAAAAGGATCGATAACTATTGATGGAATAAGTCTTACGGTGGCTAAGCTTACAGACAGCAGTTTTGCGGTTTCAGTGATACCTCATACAGGCGAGGAGACGACATTGCTTAACAGGAATCCGGGTGATATAGTGAATCTCGAAAATGATATAGTAGGCAAATATGTTGAAAGACTTATGAACTTTAAAACAGATGATAGAGATAATAAAAGCGAAGAAAGAAATAATTCAGACAGTATAACGATGAATTTTCTGAATGAAAACGGTTTTTATTAAGGGTAATAATAAGAAAATATATAGAGAGGAAGGAACTTGATTATGGAAAATAAATTTAATACTATTGATGAAATCCTGGAAGATATAAAGGCAGGAAAAATCGTAGTAATGATTGATGATGAAGAAAGAGAAAATGAGGGAGATGTAATATGTGCTGCACAGTTTGCCACAAATGAAAATGTAAATTTCATGGCAAGTTATGCAAAGGGACTTATATGTATGCCTATGACCGAAGAATATACAAATAAATTTATGCTTCCGCAAATGTGTGAGGTAAATACTGATAATCATTGTACGGCATTTACGGTATCAATAGACCATGTAGATACTGCGACGGGAATTTCGGCATATGAGCGTTCAATTACGGCGATGAAATTTGTTGAGGATGATGCAAAACCATCTGATTTCAGAACTCCGGGACATATGTTCCCGCTAAAAGCAAAGAAAGGTGGTGTACTTGAAAGAAACGGCCACACAGAAGCAACTGTAGACCTTGTAAGACTTGCCGGACTTAAACCTGTTGGACTTTGCTGTGAAATCATGAAAGATGACGGAACTATGGCAAGAACACCTGATCTTATGGAATTTGCAAAAAAGCATAACCTTAAGATAGGAACGATTGCTGATCTTGTGCAGTACAGAAAAGAACATGAGGTTCTGGTAGAGTGTGTTGCAAAAGCAAAAATGCCTACAAGATACGGAGAATTTACAATTTACGGATATATCAATAAATTGAATGGAGAGCATCATGTAGCACTTGTCAAAGGTGATATAACAGACGGAAAACCGGTTCTTTGCAGAGTTCATTCAGAGTGTCTTACAGGTGATGCACTGGGTTCGGCAAGATGTGACTGTGGCCAGCAGTATGATGCAGCTATGAAGATGATAGCAAAAGAGGGAAGAGGTGTTCTTCTTTATATGCGCCAGGAGGGAAGAGGAATTGGTCTTATTAACAAAATAAGAGCATATGAGCTTCAGGATGGCGGATTGGA
>USNN01000045.1 GCA_900556185.1 uncultured Eubacteriales bacterium | reverse complement strand
TTTATATTTTGCACAAATTGAAACCACCTTACTAAGTTCAGTTCGGTTTAAACTAGAAGACTCAATAATAATTTTAACCACTGCCTTTCTGCAGGCCTTGGCTATTCTTGATACTTCATTTTTAACATAAGAGTATTCGCCCATTTTAATTCTGCTAACGGATATAGCCACATCCACTTCGTCAGCACCCTGTGCTAGGGCTTTTTTAATTTCATAAATTTTTGTATCCAAGCAGTTTTCGCCAAGTGGAAAACCAACTACCGCCACAAGTTTTAACATACCCTTTAACTTTAGGTCTATATAACTACGGGCAAACTCCACATTAATTGGGTTAACCACCACCGAATAGTATCGGTTTTTATACGCAACACACATAGCCCGCTCCAACTCTTTTTTAGTTGCAGTGGGTGAAATTATAGTGTAGTCCACTATTTTATTTACATTTTTTTCACTTACTTCGTCATCTGCGTTTTTTCTGCGTCTAAATAACCCAAACATAACATTCCTTACATAATTTTATATACTAAATTTTTCTTAGCTGGTTTTGTCTTTTCAATTCTAAAACACTTTCTAATGCAAGCAACAGCAGACGCAAAGTTAGGATCATCTAGCGAATAATACACTTTTGCAAGTTTTTCGCCCTTTATAACCTTGTCGCCTTCTTTTGCCATTAGTTCTACACCAACATTACGGTTTATTGTGCCATCGGTTGTTGCACCAATAACATTAATTGCTCTATATAATTCTTTCAAATTAATATCATATAAATACCCAGTTTTTTCACTTGCAATATAAAAACTATTCACATTTGGAATAAGCAAGTCTGGGTTGTCAAACTTTTTGGTGTTACCGCCGTGAGCCACAATCATATCTCGTAGTTTGTTTTTAGCAAGACCACTGGTTATGGCGTCTGAGAACATATCTTCTGCAAGTATTCGGCTTCTTGCTTTTCCGGTTTCAATTAAAATATGCACAACCATTTCCTTGCATAAGTTATATAGGTCAGTGCCTTCAAACTTAGGGTCGCCAGAAAGTAGGTCGATTGCCTCTTTAACTTCTAGCATTGGTCCAATCACCATACCAAGTGGCTGATTTAAACTAGATATAATAGCACTTGTTTTAATGCCCGCAAGATTACCAATTTCTATCATAAGGTTCGCAAGACTTTCAGCTTGTTTCTCGTTTTTAAGCAAAGACCCCTCGCCACACTTAACATCCAACACAACCGTTTTTGTGCCCATAGCAATCTTTTTCGCCATTATGCTAGAAGCAATTAGTGGAATACTAGGAACAGTTGCAGTTAATTCTCGGTATCTATAAAGTTCTCGGTCGGCTGGCATAATTTTTTCGTTTGCACCAATCACACTAATACCAACACTTTTAATAACTTGGTAAAACTTTCTTGTAGATATTGCAGGCTTATAACCATCAAACACACTAAGCCTATCCAAAGTACCAAAACTAGCCCCAATATTTTTGGTGCTATATTTTGCAATCGTAAGCCCTAATGATGCTAAAACTGGCAACACAACAAGAGTGCAACTATCTGTTACACCACCCGTGCTATGTTTATCTACAGCGTCTGGAGCGATTTTATAAACATTCATCATTTCGCCACTTTCAGCTAAACACTTACTATAGTTATACGCTTCAACTGCCGTAAGCCCATTTGCCGTAATTGCCATAAGCATAGCACCAATTTGTGCTTCTTCTATAGTTTTGTTAGTTACTCCGTCTATAAAAGATTTAATTTCTTCAGCGGTTAACTCCTTACCATCTCGCTTTTTTTCTAATAACTTTGCAATATCCATACTTGTTTCCCCTTCGTAAATATACAACTATTATAACAAATAATAAAAAAAAACACAACGAATATTAAATTCGTTTAATAATTTAGTAATTTTACGAAATAATCAATATATGAACAACTTTTTTAATCACAAAACCAAACTTGCAAAAATTATAGACGATATTTTTATCATCCTAATTTGCTTTAGTTTATCTTTTTTAATTTTTGCCAAATTTATAAATAGAACTATAATTAATATTATTCTTGCAATAGCCCTGTCCACCTTTTTGTTTTTTATGTATAAACACAAGGCTAATATTCACGAAAATAAAATCGCCTTAGATTCAAAAACTAAAAAATTAAAAGAGAACACCTTGCTTGCATTAAAGTTTGGGAACCCAACCGCTATTCACAACTTCTTTGTGTACGCACTCGGCAAAAAATATAATGTTTTAAATAAAAAGACTAAACTTATTACATTTATAGCAAACGAAACAGATTACACACTCTATTACAACTTCACCGAAGACGTAGTTACACTTAAAGACCTAAAAGAAAATTTTAAAGCAAACTTAGTTTTAGGTAACTCATTTTCCGCTGATGCCATTAGTTACGCTAAAAACAAAAATATAATTTTACTTAATAAAGACGAAACATTTTTAATGTTAAACTCTTTAAACATCTA
Organism: uncultured Eubacteriales bacterium; assembly: GCA_900556185.1. Lineage (GTDB taxonomy): Bacteria > Bacillota > Clostridia > Christensenellales > UBA1242 > UMGS1908. The sequence goes on along the minus strand of USNN01000045.1, from coordinate 5,048 downwards.
CCCATATATAACAAGTAAGCTTAACACTTCTAAAAAATCTTTAATAAACCTATTTTCTTCAAAAACTGGATTTACTTTACTAAAATTAGGGTTTATTATGCTAGTTATAAGTTTTTTTATTCCGTTTAAAACCTATTACAAAACTGTTGCAATAATTTTTATAATTCTTTCTGTTTTTTGCTTTATATTTTCTCCAAAACAAAAAGCAACCCGTTATTTTTTCTCAAATTAAAAAAGGTGGAAATTTTTCCACCTTCTTTTATCTTAAGTTAATTCCATTGGTTTTCATATGGTCTAGTAGTCTTTTTCTAAAGCTTTCAATTTCGCCAGCACTTAAAGTGTGTTCGTTTGAATTAATAGCAAAATTGATTGTCATAGCCTTATTATCGCCTAAAACTTGTTTGTTTTCGTATACATCTTTTAGTTTGTAACTAACGTTAAATTTGCATCTAAATAACTTAAGCATTTCTTCTATTTTTGCATAAGTAACACTTGTTGGAACCAAGAAGTTAAAGTCCATATCAACGGTTTGATATTTAGATACTTTTTTATAGGTTATTTGTGGGTTTGTAAATTGCATCAACTTATTAAAGTCTACTTCTAGGTAAGCAACACTCATTTTTGTATCTAGTTTAGAAACAATCGCTGGATGCAACACGCCCATAACACCAATGTTTTCACCGTTAACCGAAATTGCAGTTCTTGCAGATGGCAACATCTTTTCTTCGGTTGTATCTTCGTAAACTAGTGTAACTCTAGCAAGACTCAATGCGATGTTTTCAATCATCTTTTTAAGTTCAAAATAATTTTCTACATCCTTATTATTGTTTGCAATTAAAATTGCCAAATGCTTTTCTTCAATAGCACGACCATCTTCACCTATGCCAGTTGCAACTCTACCAATTTCTTCCATTTTAATATCGTCAAAACTATTTTGGTTTTCAGAGAAGAACTTAATTAAAGTTGGAGCAAGTTCACTTCTTATACCTGATTGACCACTATTAGAGGTATCAACAAGGTTAATGTAACTATTAGATTTAATACCAATACTAGCGTTAAAGTCTGAATAATTCCAAATGTAACTATGAACTTCGCTTACGCCATACTTTTCAGCAAGTAGTCTTTTGGTTTTATATTCATTAATATGTACTGGGTCTTGTTCTACTGGTTCTAGGTCAAAATTCAACTTTTTAGGAACAATTTTATCATAGCCATACAATCTTGCAATTTCTTCAACAAGGTCTTCTTTAATGGTAATATCCTTAGTTGCTCTAAAACTTGGAACTCTAACTTCTAGTTCACCGTTTTCTTCTTTTTCAATAATAAAACCTAAAGATTTAAGCGTAGACACAATAAACTCGTCACTAATGTCTTCACCGATTCTCTTTCTAATAAAATTTGTACTAATTTCAATCTTTTTAGGTGATTGGTCGTAATTTTTGTAGTCGTATAAATCAGACGAAATAATAATGTCTTCGTCTATATCACGAAGCAATGACACTAGCCTTGCAATTGCAATATCGGTTAAATTTGGGTCTAACGACTTTTCGTATCTATTAGATGCATCAGTAATTAGTTTTATTGCCTTAGATGCTTTTCTAATGCTACTAGCGGTGAACACTGCACTTTCTAGCAAGAACCCTGTAGTGTCGGCAGAAATACCAGACTTCATACCGCCTTTAATACCAGCAATAGCAACTGGAGTATCAGACTTATCGCAAATTAGTGGAGCACCTGCTGGAATTTCGTGTTCTTCACCTTCTAGAGTTACAAGTTTTTCGTTTTCTTTAGCAGGACGAACAACAACGCCATTCACAATAGAACTATCAAATGCGTGCATTGGTTGACCAAGTTCTAGCATAATATAGTTAGTTAAGTCTGTAATTAAGTTAATATCACGAAGACCGCAATAATTAAGCCTAATTTTCATAACACTAGGGGAAACCTTTTTAGTTACGTTTTCAACACGCAAAGCGGTGTAACGTAAACAATCTTTAGTTAATACTTCATTATTTAATTTTGGCAAACCATTTAGTTTATGCAAGTCCACTAGGTCAATCTTTTTTAGTTCACGGTTAAATATTGCACTAAGTTCTCTTGCAAAACCAAGATGACCCCATAGGTCAGGTCGGTTTGTTAAAGACTTATTATCTATTTCAACTAGAGTATCTTCTATTGGTAAAATAGACTTTAGGTCTGTGCCAACAGCGTAACCCGAATTTGTGAAATCTACAATACCTTCGTCATCTGAACCAATACCAAGTTCCGCTTCACTGCAACACATACCAAAACTATCATAGCCTGCTAGTTTTGCCTTTTTAATTTTTCTACCTTCTACCTTGCCACCAACACGAACCAATGCAGTTTTCATACCTGCATATACATTAGGTGCCCCTGTAGCAATTTGTAAAACTTCTCTGCCGTCATCCACACTAAGTAAATTTAAGTGTGTATCTGGTATTTTTTCACAAGTAACAACTTTAGCGATAACAACATCTTCCATATCATCGCCAACTTTTTTAACTTCTTCTACTTCGGCTGTTGAAAGAGTTATTTTTTCAACAATTTCATCGGTTGATAGTCCAGACAAATCAACCATATCTTTTAACCAGTTAAGTGATATAATCATAATCTTTCTCCATTTCCTACATATTTAATCCGAATTGCTTCAACACTTTTAAGTCGCCACTATTCAAGTATCTAATATCATCTAGTTTAGACTTAATCATTGCAAGACGGTCTAGTCCTAGCCCAAACGCAAAGCCAGAATATTTTTCTGGGTCAACACCACCCATCTTAAGAACGTTAGGGTGAATCATACCGCAAGGACAAAGTTCTATCCAAGAACCATGTTTGCATACAGCGCAACCGTCACCACCACAGAATGGACACAATACATCTAGTTCAAAGCCAGGTTCAACGAATGGGAAAAAGCCAGGACGCAACCTAACTGTAACTTCCTTTTTGAATACCTTAGAAAGCATTTCTTTCATAAAGTAAATAAGGTTAGCAACCGTTACATCTTCGCCAACAACCATACCTTCCATCTGGAAGAATGTGTTTTCGTGTGAATGGTCTAACGCTTCATTTCTAAAGCATCTACCAGGGAAAATTGCTTTAATGTGTCCGCCATACTTTCTCAAAAGTGTGTTTTGAAGTGCTGATGTTTGAGTTTTTAATAGTTCACCGTTATCAAGCCAAAAGGTATCTTGCATATCTCTTGCTGGATGAGTTGCTGGAACGTTTACCGCATCAAAGCACTCGTATTCGCTAACAATTTCTTTACCATCTTCAACAACAAACCCCATAGACTTAAATATGTCTTCTAGTTCTTGTTGAATGATGGTTCTTGGGTGCAACGAACCAACACCAAGGTCTACTGGCATAGTTATATCTATTTTTTCTTCACCACTAACCTTAGATGCAATTTCTTCAGACTTTAGTTCAGTTTTCTTTTCTTCTAAACCCTGTTCAATTTCGCCCTTTAGTTCATTTACAAGTTTACCAACTTCTCTTTTTTCTTCGTTAGGAATAAGTTTAAAGTCTGCCATTAGTTCTGTAAGTTTACCCTTTTTACCAAGCAAAAAAACTCTAAGTTCTTCCAATTTTTCCATAGAATGAATTTCTTGGAATTTTTCTTTAAACTGATTTCTTAAATTTTGAATTTTCTCTTTCATAATCAAGTATCCTTTTGTATTTTTAATGTATTAATTATAATGCAATAAGAAAAAATAGTCAATACAAACGATTGACTATTTTTTGTTTAAAATTCAATATGAACCACGCCTTTCTTGTGGCTTTTTCTATATAAAACCAACTTTCTTCCAATAACGCAAACCACTTCTGCGTTAAGTACCCCCGCTATCTCACTTGCAATTATTTTAGGGTCTACATCGCTGTTTTGAAGAACCGATAATTTAATTAACTCTCTGGTTTCCAAAACGCCATCTATTTGCATAAGTAGGTTATCATCAATCTCACCTTTACCAATTTGCACAACTGGGTCTAGTTTGCTTGCAATACTTCTAAGTGTTGCTCTTTGTTTACTATTTAACATAATTTTCTCCTTAGTCATCAATAAATTCAAAATCAAAGTCTTTAATTCTTATGGTGTCGCCGTCTTTAGCACCAAGCCTTCTTAGGTGACGTATTATACCCTTATCTTTCATAACCTTTTGAAAATACGCAAATGATTGACTATCACTTAACACAACATTTCTAATAAGTTCGTCAACAAACCCGCCTTGTATGTTATAAGCCCCATCATCATCACGAGTAATAAAGTATGCAGTTTTATCTGCCTTTTCATACTCAAACTTTTCAAATTTTATTGGTTCTGGTTTTGGTAAACTATTAACCATATCAGCAGTCTTAGTTAAAAGTTCTTCTAGGTTAAAATGAGTTTGGGTAGATATTTTAATCACTTCTGGCGCATTTTTTGTTCGCTTTAATTTACGCATAAACTCTTTTGCGTTTTCTTCTGCACCATAATAGTCCATCTTGTTTAAAACAATTATTTTTGGCAACTTTTCTAGGTCTTTATTATATTTTTTAAGTAACTCAAAAACATCTTTTCTGGCAATATGTTCCATGTTGTTCCCTCCTTTTTATCTGCAGTTTTCCTACTATTCCGATAGGTTATATTTTACTTTGATCTTTACTGCTTGTCAAGGTGGTAAGCATTTTTACATTTTTTGCTGTGTAAACATTTTTACTTTTTTGCCGCAAGTATTCTCATGATCCTCTGCCGGTTATACCGCTGGATCACCGCAAACATCAGATCAACACTCGCAGCAGCGATCGATGTAAGAAGAAACACCGGATATGCTCCAAATTTTATCCCGGCGAAAACCGGCAAAAAGCTCAATACCGCAATAATCTCATGCCCCACTTCTGACTGGCACATGGTCTGTGCGATTTCTTTCCAGCTATGGAGTCTCGGATCAAACCAGTCCGGTCTGTAGGTCGGCATTTTATTTTTCCATTTTTTTACGCCAAGCTTTTCGTAAATCTTTTTCTCGGATTCACTCACCTGAAACCAGCGTTTG
>USNN01000044.1 GCA_900556185.1 uncultured Eubacteriales bacterium | reverse complement strand
AGCGAAAAGGCCTTCGAAAAGAAAGATTATTTAAACAAAGGCTATAAACTTATTAATAGTGGTGAGTTCACTGGGCTAACGGTAGAAGAGGCAAAAGAGGCTATAACTCAAAAACTTGAAAAAATGGGTGTCGCTAAAAGAACAGTAAACTATAAAATGCGTGAATGGATATTTGCAAGACAAAGATATTGGGGCGAACCTGTTCCTATAGTATTTTTTGAAGATGGTTCATCTAAAGCAGTAGATGATAAAGACTTGCCAGTAATATTGCCAGAATTAAACGATTATAAGCCAAGTAAAGATGGTCAAAGCCCACTAGCAAAAGCAACAGACTGGGTAAATGTGATGGTAGACGGTAAAAAAGCAAAACGAGAAACAAACACAATGCCAGGCAGTGCGGGTTCTAGTTGGTATTATTTAAGATATATAGACCCAAATAACGATATTGAACTTGCAAACAAGGAATTATTAAAACATTGGATGCCAGTAGACTTGTATATTGGCGGACCAGAACACGCAGTTGGGCACCTAATGTATTCTAGAATGTGGAATAGGTATTTGTATGAAAAGGGTATTGTTCCATGTGCAGAACCATTTAAAAAACTTGTTCACCAAGGTATGATACTTGGGGCAAACGGAATTAAAATGGGTAAAAGATATCCAGAATTTGTAGTAGACCCTAACGACATTGTTCGTGAATATGGTGCCGACACATTAAGACTATATGAAATGTTTATGGGACCACTAGAAGAAAGCAAGCCTTGGGATAATAAAGGTGTCGCAGGGTCTAGAAGGTTTTTGGATAGAGTATTTAGAATTTACCAAGAAAAAACAATTACAAAAGAAAATAACAAAGAATTAGAAAAAATATATAACCAAACTGTTAAAAAGGTAACCGAAGATTACGAAAGTTTAAACTTTAATACTGCAATTGCTCAAATGATGGTTTTTGTAAACGCAATAAGCAAAACCCAAGAGTTGCCTCTTGATTATGCAGAAGGATTTTTAAAGTTATTGAATCCGATTTGTCCGTTTATAACCGAAGAATTGTGGCAAGGGTTAGGTCACACTGAGTCAATAGCCTACGAAAAATGGCCAACCTATGATGAAAGTAAACTAACTGAAGACACGATGGAACTTCCAATTCAAGTGAATGGCAAACTAAGAGCAAAAGTTGTTGTAAATAAAAATGCAACCGACGAAGAAATTCAAAGCGTTGCACTTAAATCGGTTGAAAGTTATGTTTCTAACGGTTATAAAAAGATTGTATACGTAAAAAATAGAATATTTAACATAATTGTTTAAAACGGAGAGAATAATGAAAGTAGATAAGAAGAAAATAGACGAATTTATTGATGAATTACAAAGAACAGCCGTTGATATATATGGACTTGATGACCTAAAAGAAAGAATGTATAATGGCGAAACGTTAACAATTAAATTCGGTGCTGACCCATCTAGACCAGACTTGCATTTGGGTCACACTGTTCCATTAAGAATGTTAAAGAAATTCCAAGACCTTGGGCATAATGTAATATTCTTAATTGGCGACTTTACTGCTATGATTGGCGACCCAAGTGGCAGAAGCAAAACAAGACCAGCCCTAACATTTGAAGAAACTAGACGAAATAGCGAAACTTATTATAAGCAAGTAGGCAAAGTATTGGATATAACCAAAGCCAAGGTTCAATTTAACAGCGAATGGCTAAGCAAAATGAGTTTTAAAGATGTTTTGGAACTTGGTGGCAAATACACACTTGCAAGATTATTAGAGCGTGATGACTTTGCGTTAAGATATAGAGATAATGTTCCTATTGGAATACATGAGTTGTTTTATCCATTAATGCAAGGTTATGATAGTGTTGCTATGCACGCAGACGTCGAAATTGGTGGCACTGACCAAACATTTAACGTGCTTGTAGGCAGAGAACTACAAAAAGACTACGGGCAAAGGCAACAAGTGGTAATAACATTCCCACTACTACCAGGTTTAGACGGCGTTAATAAAATGAGTAAGTCCTTAGATAACTACATTGGTATAGACGAAGACCCAGGCAAAACTTTTGAAAGATGTATGAAGGTGCCAGATAACCTAATGGGGCAATATTTTAAGTTAACTACCGACTTGAAACCTAGTGAATATGCAGATTTGCTTGCTAGTGATATAAGAAAAGCACACTTTTTATATGCTAAAACCATAGTTACAATGTATCACGGTGCAGAAAAGGCAAAAGAAGCAGAAGAAAGATATAATACAGTTGCAAGTGGTGCTGTTCCACAAGATGTAAAAACTGTGGTTGTTACAGAAAAGGCAATTAGCCCAGTTAATATGCTTTTATATGCAAAATTTGCAGATTCTAGTTCTAATGCTAGAAAATTAATACAAAATAAAGGTGTTAAAATTAATGGGGTTGTTGTAACAGACGCACTAACTCCAGTTGAAATAACCGATGATTTGGTTATTTCTAAAGGCAAGGCAAACTTTGCTAAATTTATTGTTAAATAGGTGTATATGAAAGAAGATATTAAAAAAGAGTTTTTAGCGGTTGCTCGTGAAAATATCCACAGAGAAGGTATAGAAAATTTGTTAGATTACCTAGAAAAGACAGATTTTTTCACGGCACCTGCTAGCACAAAATTTCATTGTGATTACGAAGGCGGATTGGCTGAACACAGTTTAAATGTGTACAACAGATTGCACGAAAATATATACAACGAATATGGCGATTTTGAAACAATAAGCGAAGAAACCATAGCAATCTGTGGACTTTTTCATGATTTGTGCAAGATTGAGTATTACGCAGTGTCGTCTAGAAATGTAAAGGAAGATGGACAATGGGTATCTAAACCATTTTACACTGTAGACGAAAAGTTGCCTTATGGTCATGGTGAAAAGTCGGTGTATATAATTAACGGCTTTATTCGTTTAACAAGAGAAGAAGCAATTGCAATAAATTGGCATATGGGTGGGTTTGATGCAAGAGTTGGTGGTTCCACTGGTTTTGCATTAAGTGAAGCGTATAGAAGGTACCCACTTGCGTTGTGGCTTCATGTGTCTGATATAGTTGCAACTTATATAGACGAAAATAGTTTACTAAAATACAAAAAAGAAGATAAGGAGTAGGTTATGCCAACATTAAGCGAATATCAAGAAATGGCAGAATTGTTATTTCCTAACATACATAAAACCCCTGAAGATTATTATAAAATGTATCCAGATAGAAACCTAAGCGAGGGAGCGGAAGTTACAAGGTTTGCTCCAAGCCCAACTGGATATATGCACATTGGTGGGGTTTATCAATCATTAATTAATAGTTATGTGGCTCATGGCACAAATGGTATATTTTATTTAAGAAACGAAGATACCGATAGTAAAAGAGAAGTTAAAGGTGCTGCAGATATATTTATTCCTGCACTAAATGGTTTTGGAATTTACCCAGATGAAGGTTTTATTAGTGAAACCGAAGAAAAAGGTGCATACGGTCCATACACTCAAAGTAAAAGAAAAGAGATTTATCAAGCATTTGCAAAATATTTAGTTTCTAAAGGTTTAGCATATCCATGTTTCTGCACCGAAGAAGATAAGTCTAGCAAAGAAGAACAGATTCGTGAAGGCTTGCCACTTGGCTATTATGGCAAATGGGCAAAATGTCGTGATTTAAGTTTAGATGAAGTAAAGCAAAACCTAAAAGAAGGAAAAACCTTTACAATTAGAGTTAAAGCGAATGGTGACGGGCAACGTAAGTTTAAGTTTAAAGACTTGCGTCTTGGTGAAACCTTGCTTCCTGTTAACTATAACGACTACGTATTGTTAAAAAGTGATGGGTTAGCCGTTTATCACCTAGCGCACCTTGTAGACGATACATTGATGCACACTACAACAGTTATAAGAGATGAAAGTTGGTTCCCATCTGCTCCATTGCATGTTCAATTGTTTGAGTATATCGGCAAACCACATCCAAAATATTTGCACACACCAACAATTAATGTAATAGATAAAGATACCGGCAACGCAAGAAAAATATCTAAAAGAAAAGACCCTTGGGCAAACTGTATGTGGTTTCATGAAAAGGGTTACCCACAAGAAGCAATTGTTGAATACTTGTTAAATCTAATCAATAGTAATTTCGAGCCATGGAGAGCACAAAACCCAAATACTCCATTAACAGATTATAAATTAAGTATAAGCAATATGAGTAAAAGTGGGGCGTTGTTTGATACTGCTAAAATAGATAACATCTCTAAAAATGTCGTATCTAAAATGTCTGGGGAAGAAGTGTATAATAGCACGCTAACTTGGGCAAAACAATTTGCACCACAATACGTAGAACTTCTAATAAAACACAAAGATTATGCAATATCTGTTTTTGGTATGGATAAAAATGAAAAAAGACCAAGAAAAGATATAACAACCTTTGGTGAAGTAATAGATTTCTATTCATATATGTTTGATGAAACATACAAAAATGAATATCCTTTTGATAATGAAAAGATAAGCAAATCTAAAATAAAAGAAGCATTAAGTGCATACGCAAAAGAATTTAATGTAAACGATACAAAAGACGAGTGGTTTTCAAGAATGAAAGAGGTTGCAGGAAATATTGGTTTTGCAACCGATATGAAGGCGTATAAGGCAAATCCAGAAAATTTTGTTGGTAGTATTGCAGACTTTAGCACAATAATAAGAGTTGCATTAACTGGGAAATTTCAAACCCCAGACCTTTATGCAATTATAAACTTGCTTGGCGAATCTAGAGTAAAGTCAAGATTAAATGACGCTATAAATAAATTATAAAAGATACAGGTCCGATTGAATAATAGTATGTTGCTATTTTCAATCGGACTTTTAAACAATAAAATTATTTTTGAATATTATGTAGTAGTGATAATTATCGCTAAAATTCAATTAAGGAGATACTTATGCCAACGCAAATTAATAATTCCGCAAGCGCAACCTATAGCTATGGCAGAGGTCAATCAGATAACACTACTAGTAATGTTGCAACTGCTAGTTTGTTAGACCAATATTCAATTCAAGGTGAAAAGGGGACGCTAAATACCGCTTTTAGACCAGGAGATAACTTAACTTTTTACGTTAAAGTTACAAACAATGGAACATCTCCATTATATAATATTACAATTACAGATGACAGAGGCGGGACTCTAGCACCACTAAGCTATGTGGCAGGAAGTGCAATGCTTTCATATAACGACACAATTACGTCAATAACGCCAATAACGAGTGTGCCACTAGTGTTTAATCTAACGGCACCACTAAATGCCGGTGAATCGGCAATAATAATCTTTATTGCTAGAGTGGCTGGGTCTGTAGTAGAAAGTGTTTCAGAAATAGTTAATACAGTTACAATTTCAGCCAATGAAGGTAGTGCAAGCGGAACAGTTATTCAAGTTACACCAAACCCAACAGTAACAGTTCCAAGAGATGAATACGCTCAAGTTGTTTTAACAAAAACAGTTAGCAGTGAAGAAATTACCGAGGGCGTACCATTCAGTTACACGCTAAGACTAGAAAATAGCGGAAACCTACCAGCAACAGGCGTCATAATTACCGACGTGTTACCTAGTGGCTTCGTTATTTCGTCAATTACTTCCACAACGGGTGATACAGTTACCACATTTGATAGCTCAGATTACTCGCTTGAGTCTTCAAGTAATACGCTTACATTACCAACTAATGTATCTAAGCCTATTGATGTGCCTGCATACTCAGATGGTAATGGAGTTACAACAGTTGTAATAACTGGTCAGATAAATAGTTAATAAAATTAAAAAAGACACTCATTATTGGGTGTCTTTTTGTATGCAAAATATTAATGCGATGTGTAATAAAATATTTAAAAAAGTATGAGTTTGGTGTGAATAGTAAAATATTTTAATAAGTTATACAATTGGAGTGTAAATTTAAGATAGATATTAATCAAAAATGAGAGATATATCAATAAAAAATAAAAACAAAAAATAGCCATATATTTAATTGTTAAATTTAATTAAATTATCAATAAAAATAGGGTAGTACGCGTTAAAAACACAAATATATTTATTTTAACCAATAGTTAAATTAAAAACGGATTGTCATCCAAAACTTCACCAAGGTCGCCGTCAATAGAATATAACTTAATTCTTAATTCGTCTGGGTCACTAAACATAAAATATGGGTTCATTACAATTAACTTTGGTAATTGCTCTTTAGGGAAACCCAATGTAACTAAAATTGAAATGCAATACATAATATTTCTTTCGGTAATTACATCAATTTTAGGGAACTCCCACCTAAATCTTTCTATTTGTAATGGGGTTAATCCAATAAACGCAAAAAATGCAGCTAGTATATCACTCATCAACAAAACCTCCAATTTTTGTTCAATACTTTAATGATAGTACACTCATAAACCATTTGTCAACCATTAAATACATACGTTTGGGCGAAATTTTGACAATTTTAAAATTAATGCGTAAATTAACAGAAATAATGGGTTTTTAACAAAAAATTGTTGGTGTTTAATATGTGTTAAATAATTTAAAAATATGTTTTTAAAAAATATCAAAAACAAAATTAAAAAATATTTAATATGTTTTTAAACCATATGGTGCAAAACAAATTTATCTAAAATCAAATCAATTTTAACACATAAACTAGTTGTAATAATCGAAATTTTGTGTTAAAATAAATGTGTTTTGTGGGTATAGCTCAGTAGGATAGAGCGATCGCCTCCTAAGCGATAGGTCGGACGTTCGAATCGTCTCGGTTGCACCAAATAAGGCTTTAGCATAGAATAATGTGAAAGCCTTTTTTGTTTGATTTATTAATTTTTGTAAATTTAGAGTTGTGAAAACCGCGGTTTTAAATTTGCGCAAGAATTAATTAAATACATGCGCAATATTTTATTTATGTGGTTTTATTAATTGTTGTTGAAATTTTGGCATAAAGTATGCAATAAATATAAAAAATTGCGTAAAATTATATAATTTGACCAATAAGTTTAATCAAATTACATAAAAAACGCAAAATCGCAATAAGTTTTATAAAAAACAACGTAAAAATGTAATAAAAATGCAATTTCAAGCAAAAAAACGGCTAAAAAAACAAGAAATGGAGAATGTATGGCAAAAGATTTTGTAAGCTTAAAAGAGGTCAACCGAGAGATAAAAAAAGACCAATTAAAGGTAATTCGTGATGCTGAAAGCAGGTACCGCGGGCAATTGTTTGAGCTTGTTAACTCAATATTAGAGCGCAAGGGCGGAGTTAAACTTGTGCTTGTTGCGGGGCCAAGTTGTGCAGGAAAAACAACCTCGGCACTTTTGCTTAAAGATATTTTAACTCAAAAAGGCAGAGATGTTTGTCACGTTGAGATGGATAATTTTTTCAAAAGCTGGTGTGACAGAAAAGTTTTGCCTGATGGCTCAGTTGATTTTGATTCAATTGATGTTGTTAACCTTGATTTGATTGAAAAATGCTTCGCAAGGCTTTTAAAAAATGGCGTGGCGATGTTTCCTAAGCACGATTTTGTTTCGGGAATCAATTATCCGAATAAAATAAAATATCAAATTAAAAAAAATACGATAATCATTTTAGAGGGCATCCACGTTTTAAACCCAATTTTAATTGAGCGCCTTGGGATAAAAAATTATGCTAAGGTTTATGTTGATATGTTCACCGGATTCCGTAATGAAAGTCTGTCCATAGACGGGCAGAATTTTAGGCTTGTAAGGCGAATGGTAAGGGATATGAGCCGCAGAGGCGTGACGCCTGAAAAGACTTTGTCAATGTGGGGCAATATTTGTCAAGCTGAAAGTGAATATATAGCGCCATTTAAGGGGGATGC
>USNN01000043.1 GCA_900556185.1 uncultured Eubacteriales bacterium | reverse complement strand
TAATGGTAAAATTACAACTTTAAAAATTAAACAAACCATCAATTTCTTTCCACTACTTTTACCACCACCAATCACAAACTTCAAACAAAACGGTTGCACTTATATTATATATATATTATAATGAAACTCATAAATAACTTTATTTTAAAGGAGAAGATGGTGCTATGTCAGACATTACTCTTACCCCATCCAGCCACGAAAAACACACGCTAGAATCATTAAATTTAGTAAAAGAACACAGCGGGTTAACCGAGTCTTGCGTTAGATTTTCAACTTTTATTAACGACCAAGACCCCACCAACCCCAACAAATATATGTTGCTTACAGTTGACCTAGAAAAAAACTACATAGCCATAACTTGCAAAACTGATAGATATTTTTATTGCTTTAAACTAGATAAAAACGAAAATTTAACGGCAGACGAGTTAGACTTAACTCAAAAGATGTTAAAATTTGTATACTATAACAACCCTAAGTTTGCTTACACAAAAGGGTTAACAACAGATGAAATTAAACACCTTAAAAACACACAAAAAGCCATTTTAACACGCAAAAAAGCCGATGTAACACTAACTAAAGACGGGCAAATTAAAATATCCGACTTCACCGAACCAAATCTAGAAAACGCCATTAAACTATTGGACGAAGCAGGACTATAAACGACAAAAAAGAACTTTAAATTAGGTATTCCCTAGTTTAAAGTTCTTTTTATTAATTTTTTTTACCTACTTCAACTCACCTAGCGAACACAAAACAGCCAACTAAAGTAATCGCTGGCTTACTTCTGCCCTATCTTTCGCCTTCACTTTCTTCTAAACTACTAACGCAAACATTGGTGGCTGTATCATATTCTTTTTCAAGTCTTTCAATTTCTTTGTCTATTACGACTTTTTTCGCGTCTTCTCGGAACGCTACAAAAGATTTTAAATACTCATCACCAAACTTAGAATACATAAATTTTATCCAATCTTTATTGCATAAAAATTTGTTTAGTTTAAATGTTCTATTGGTTTTAAAATCGTAATCAGAAAGCGAAACCGACATATCTGAAACATTAAAAGTTACTTGTCCGTTTTCAGAAACATAATCTTTAATAAGATTTGGACTATATTTTAAAACAATATAATCTATTCCTACTTTACGATTTTTACTTAGTAAGGTTTTATAAACATTCTCATTATAAAAATTGATAATATCACCTTTAGTTAATTTTTCTATATACATAACCCCTCTCCTATACAAAAAATATACCACACTCACTATCTTTAGTCAATGTGGTATATTTATTTATTCTGACCTTAGTGCAACAACTGGGTCCTTTTTGCTTGCAATGTGAGCAGGAATAAGCCCCGCTATAATTGTTAAAAGCATACTAATTGCAATTAATATAACCGCACCCAAGACTGGCAAACTTGCAACCCCTGCAATGCCTGTGAAGTGCTTTATTATAATATTTACAGGAATAGTTAGCAGTAATGTAATGGCAATACCCATAACACCTGCCACAAGCCCAATAATAAAGGTTTCGGCGGTAAACACACGCTTAATGTCTTTTTTACTTGCACCAACCGCACGCAAAATACCAATTTCTTTAATACGCTCTAACACAGAAATATATGTAATTATTCCAATCATTATGCTAGACACAACAAGTGAAACAGACACAAACCCAATTAAAATATAACTAATTGCATTAATTATTGTAGAAACCGAGTTTACCATAAGCCCAACATAATCTGAATAAGTAATCTTTCGGGCTTCTTCCTCTACTCCGCTATTATATTTTTCAATAAAATCGGTAATCTTGTTTTTCGCTTCAAAACTTGTGGCATAAAAACTAATTGATGCTGGAGTTAAACTAATTTCGGTAGGAACGCCCGTTTGCCCCGATTTTACTACCGCACTATTATTGTTATCACTTATAAGTGCGTGGGTTAGTTTTTTAGTGTATACAACCCCTGTTTTAAGTTGCCCCGATTTAGAGTCTTCATTCAGTCTAACCACACCAACAATAGTTACTTCTCTACCAGTGGTGTCGCTTGCATAAATTTCTGCTAATTTTTGGTTTCTTTCGGCATCGTCAGTTATGTTTCTAACATCTTCCCACTTGTTTTCAGACGCATTAAATACAAAATAGTCTTTATCTAAAAGAACCTTATACTTTTTACCAATAACATCGTTATATGCAAATGTTAACGGCGATTTTGCATCACTAAATAGGTTCACCATATGTTCTTGCATTTGGTCTTTGGTTATAAGCCCCAAGGCATACAATATATAGTCATCTATTTCGTTATTTTCTCCAAGCACAAGCATAGCTTCATTGGCTTCGGTCGCCCATTTAGAACGAGAACCAAGCAACTCATATTGGCTTGTTAACAAAGTGTTATTGTCTATCATTTCGTTAAAACAGTTAAATGAATATTGCTTATAGTTACTTATTGGTAACTTCATAGCAGTACTAATAATGCTCACAATTTCTTGTTCGGTTAAGGTTGTTTCGCCCGATGCAACTAGTGCATTAAACTTATCAGATGGCAAATATACCTTTAAAAAGCCCATACCCTCTTGAGTTGTTAAACTGGTTCGTTTTAATGTGTAAACTTTAGCCGATGTTTCGGTTAAATTAACATTAAACTTATTAGATAAATACGAGCAAGAATATAACAAAATCATATCATATAATGCACTAGATTTTGGCGCCACCGTCCAACCATTGTTGTCTACAACATTCATTGTCATATCGTATGTATATTGAATATCGCTTACATAATTTTCTAGTTCACTCTTGTGTTCTTCTAAATACTTCACAAATGATTCAATATCGTTAGTGTTTGCAAATTGGCTAGATGCTTGCTCGAAAATGCCACTCATTGTATCGCCAGCATAAATTGCATCACTTTCGTGGCTTGCGTCCGACTTATTCGTAAAAAAACTCATCATAAGTGCCATTGTGTCGGTGGTAGACTTTTCTATAGTTATAGGGTAACTAGATAGTGCATCTTCTTGCGTTTTGTTTATATACGACTGAAACCCGCTAGACAGTGCAAGAATTAACGCTATTCCAATTATACCAATACTGCCTGCAAACGAAACTAAAATAGTTCTCGTCTTTTTTGTGAGTAAGTTTTTAAAAGACAACTTTAGTGCCGACCAAAAACTCATACTCTTATGTGTGGTTTTATTGGTTCTTGTAACCGTTGTTTCATCTTCGGTTGGTGGGTTGGTATCGCCAACAAGTTCCCCATCATTTAACCTAATTATTCTTGTTGAATATTTTTCGGCTAGGTCTGGGTTATGTGTAACCATTATAATAAGTTTATCTTTGCTTATTTCTTTTAATAGTTCCATAATCTGCACACTAGTTTTGCTATCTAGCGCACCCGTTGGCTCATCGGCTAATATAACATCTGGGTTATTAACAAGCGCTCTTGCAATTGCAACCCTTTGCATCTGCCCGCCCGATAGTTGGCTTGGCTTATTTTTTATCTTGCTTTTTAAGCCCACTCTATCTAATACATCAATTGCCCTAGCCCGCCTATCGCCAGCACTTATGCCAGACAATGTTAACGCAAGTTCCACATTCTCTAAAACTGTTAAATGCGGAATAAGGTTATAACTTTGAAACACAAAACCAACTGAGTGATTTCTATATGTATCCAACTCTTTATCACTAAAATTTTTTGTGCTTTTGCCGTTTATAATTAGGTCGCCCGATGTGTATTTATCTAAGCCACCAATAATGTTAAGTAGCGTTGTTTTACCGCACCCACTTTGACCTAAAATAGATACAAATTCACTTTCTCTAAACTTAATGCTAACGCCATTTAGTGCCACCACTTGTTGGTAGTCTTTATCTTTGGCTTTGCCTAATTCATAAACCTTTTTTATATCTCTTAATTCAAGCATTTTTATCTCCTTTATAGATAAAAAAATACCATAATTTAATAGGACTGTCAAACATAAATATGTTAAATTTTTGTGTTATGTTACAATTGTAAATAGCTCCAAGCAAATATTGCTTAGAGCCATAAAATTATTTTCAATATTTTCGTTTCTTTCTGTTTTCTTTTGAACGGTTGGTGGCTAAAATGTCGCCAATTATTACTTCCTTTACGGCTCCCGCACCTTCATAATCTAAATCACCAAAAACTTTTTTAATTCTTGTGTTTAGTTCTTCATTTTCAATTTTGCCTTCTGGCTTTTTTACTGGCGGATAACCAAATAAATAATCTAGGTCTTTTAAATCTTCTGGATTTTCGTATCGTGTGGCAACCCCGTTATCTGCCCCACTTGTGTTAAAGTTTGGTTTTGTATCTGCTATATCTGGAATAGCAAGACCACCTAGGTCAACATCGTTAGTGCCAAGCCCAAGTCTTGCTAGTTCTTTTTCTAGGTCAAAATCGTCTAAGTTAAAGTCTTGGTCTTTTGTGTTTGTTTTTTTAGAGTCTTCCTTTTTAGGTTCTTCTTTTTTAGTGCCGTTATCTGGCAAAACTATATCGTTAGACTCAAAATCTTCTTTTGTTACTTTAACAACTTTATTGCTTGGTGGGTTAACCTTTCCTGCCTTTTCGTCTTTCACTCTATCGCTTATTTTGTTTACAACGGGCTTTTTTTCTTTCTTTGGTGGCTTTTCTGCCTTTTCTTTTGGTGCAACGTCTTTAAATTTCTTTTCTGGCTTATCTTTTTTCTTTTTAGCCGACTTTTTAAAGTTGTTTGCATTAAATACTGCCCAAACAAGCACGCAACCAACAATTGCACAAATTATTATGGTTATCATGGTAGACGTTTCCATAATTTATCTCCTAATTAAATCCAAATGGGTTTCTTTTAATTTTGTTTTTATCATCATCTAAGTCGGTATCTTTAGATGCTTTTCCACTTAAAATGTTTCTAAGGTTTGTATCTGCTTGCAAGTTTTGAATGTCGTAATATTCTACTGGGCTAATTTTGCCTTCTTCTAAGGCTTTTGCTAGTGCTTTTGGTATTTCAGTTTCTATTTCCACTTGTTTGCTTTATTTTCCTGAACTTTCGCCTTGTTTTCTTGTTCTAGAGCTAAGGCTTCTAATCTTCTTGCTTCTAGCCTGTTTTCCATTGTTTTACGCTCTAAATCGGCTTGGGCTAATTGTTGCTCTAGTGCTATATTTTTGCCTGCTTTAATATCGTACATATCTATAGATATAATTTCGTAGGCGGTTTCTCGGTCTAGCCCCTTTTTCATAATTGCGTCGCTAATAACATCTGGGTTTTCCATAACAACGTCGTGCGTGGTAGCAGAACCTATAACCGAACTAAGTGCTTCAGCCACTCTTAGTGTAATTGTATTTTCATCTGCACCACCAACCACTCTTTTAATGTTTCCTTTAATGGTTATGCTTGCTTTGGTAGTAAGTTCCACCCCGTCTTTTGCAACGGCAGTTACAAAAGGAGTATCTACCACTCTTGGTGAAATGCAATCTTTTATTATTTTGTAACTATCTTTGCCCGACAAATCTAATGCCATAGCAAGGCTTAAACTTAATTCTATGCCCGCAAGTTTAGCTGAAATCATACTTTTAACAACGCTATCTATGTTCCCACCTGCAAGTACGTGAGTTTCTAGGTCTTCTATATCTAGGTTTAGCCCTGCTCTTTTGGCTGTAATAAAGGCAATAACCACACTATTAAGGTCAACCTTTCTTGCCTTCATTGCAATAAGTTTTTCCATTGGTATGTTTGCCCCAGAAATTAGCGCCTTCCACCAACTAGAAAATGGCAATACTGCGAACAAAATAATAATGCAAGCAATTAAAAATACACCCACTACCGATAGTGAGATAATGCCTGCAAGCGATATTTTTAATATTAACCCCATAATTCTTTCCCCCGAAAAAATGTATATATATTTTACCATAAATTTTAGATATGTCAACAGATAAAAAAAGAAAGAGAGAAGGTCCTTGCTGGATACCAATCTCTCTTAAATAAAGGGCTAGGAAGTAAAATCGGGGGACTTCACACTTCCTATACATATATGCTAGCACAATTCTAAAATTATTGTCAAACAAAATTAGCCGATTTTTAAAATTAGTTTATTTTAGAGTAAAACAAGTATTGTTGAATGTAGCCCGATAAATCTCCAAACTTATCTATAAAATATTTTTTAATTTGTGGACGTGTTCGCTTTTCGGTTGAAAACATTTCGTAGTACACCCTTTCTATCCAAACATCTACTGGGAATACCGCTTTTCTGCCAAAACCAAATAATAGTATGCAATTAGCCACCTTTTGCCCAACGCCCTTAATTTCCATTAATCTTTTCTCTAGTGTTATGTCTGTCATAGCACACGGATTGTCTTTAATTAAAAGCGAATAAGCGTTACTTACCTCACTTAAATATCTGGCTCTAAAGCCAAGCCCTAACCCCCTAAAAAACTCCTCAGAGTGACCACTTAGTTGTTCCGCTGTTGGGAATGCATAATAATCGCCATTTTTAGTTCCAAGGGCTTTGCATAGCCTGCTTATTATAAGTTTTATTCTTTTTATATTGTTGTTTGCCGAAATTATAAATGACACTATTGTTTCAAATATGTCTTGCTTTAATATTCTTATGCCATAACCATTTTTAATTGCTTCGGTTAAGTTTGGAGCAACATCTTCTATTCTTTTTTTAATTTCAGAGTAGTTAGTGTCTAGGTCAAAAAAGTTCACAAAATAATCTGGGTTTGTTGTTTCTATAAAAAAGCCATCACTATTTTCTATCACTTTAGCCCGCAAGTCTTTAGAATACACAACATACTCACTATCATTTATTTTTTTAAACCTAAATATTTGCCCACACTCTAAAATGTGCTTTGTGTTAAAATCTTCTTTTCCTATTATTTTTATACCGTTATCTTGTTTTTCGTATCTCATAATTTCACCTAGCGTAAATTATACAAACTAAACACCTTTGCGTCAAGAGAAAAAATAAAAGTAGACAACAGAGCCCAGTTTATTGTAAAATAAAATAGTTAGGAGTTTAAATGGGTATAATTTTTAGTATATACAACAAATTTAAATTAAAAAATTGGTCTAAGTATTCACCTGGCAAGCGTCAACGAATTATAGAAAAGGTAGAAAAAATACAATCTAAAAAATTGCACCGCCCAACCTTACCTGTAGTTGTTAACACAAGCCCAAACTGTGCTTACTTTGGGATGTTTGAAACCAACGGCAACAAGCAGGTTTTATACATAAACGTAAAACTGCTTAACGACCCAAGATATAGGTTTCACGCCCTAGAAACCGTTTTGCATGAAGGCAGACACGCTTATCAATATAATATAATAAACCACAAACGCATAGGTTTACTAGACTTTAAAAAACGCAGATGGAAACAAAACTACTCTGGCTACATAACCGCAAACGAAGACAAACTTATTTATAGTATGCAACCAATTGAAAGGGACGCACAAAAATATGCTATTTCTAAAATGAGTAAAATGCGATTTAGGTTTAGAAACGAAGAAGACTATTTTTTAACACTAGAAAATATGAAGACAAGATACACCGAAACCGAACGCCAATTAAAAGAAAAACACGGCATATTTTTAAACCACAATATAAACAAACAAATTAAGAAAAAATCTAAAAAAATAAACTGAAAAAAATGAATACCCCACCCAATTCCTAATAAACATAATAATTAGACAAAATTTATCAACTTTTTATTGCAAAAAATCGTTCAATGTATTAAAATAATAAAGATAAAAAAACTATGAGGCAACTATTTTATGAAAAAAAACAAACTAATTAAATCTATTATAGCAACAACTCTTGGCTTAATTATGGCACTAACCATAATTCCTGCAAACCTTAAAAATTTATTCGCGTTTGGTGCTAAGGACCC
>USNN01000042.1 GCA_900556185.1 uncultured Eubacteriales bacterium | reverse complement strand
GGGATAACCGCAATTGGTTTTGTTACACCAATAGATTTTAATTGATTTCTCATAAAATTAGAAACGGTAACAACTTCGTCCATTTTATTTATAGTTTTAACAACATATCTTAAAAGTGGTTTATAAATTATTGGGCACTTAAGTTGGTTTTTATATTGCATAATATAGTTTGTGTGGCAAGTTGTAATTATAGGCAAATTATAAGTTTTACTTAACTTAATTGCATAATTTGCTAAACTAAACTTGGTATGAGTGTGAAGCAAACCAACACTACTATTTTTTATATCTTCTTCTATTTTGTTCTTTATTTTTTTAGGGGTTTTAACCAAATATTCATTTTTAGTAACTCTAATGCTTGGGAATCTAGTAACTATAAACCCTAGTTCATTATCTTTAATAAATTCTGGCTTGCCGTTAAAGGTTGCAGAAACCAGTTCGGCTGGCGTGAACTCTTGAATGTTTTTCATAAGGTTATATATAACTGTTTCCCTGCCACCAGTCACTGGAAAAAATGAATCGCTAAACATTATAACTTTTTGTTTCATAAGTTAATTATACAACACTAACTTGTTTTTATCAATAAAAAAAGACCCCAACTTGGGGTCATGTGTTTTATATATCAACTGAAGTTAAATTTGGTTGTTCTTGGTCCATAGAGATTGATGCTATAGAAACTTCGTAAGCGGTTTTGGTTTCAATGTTGTCTTCGTCATACTTCTTTTGGTATTGACGGCTTTGTATTCTACCTACAATTGTAACCTTAGAACCTACTTCTAAATTTTTAACAAATCTCGCATTTCTGCCCCATGCTATGCATGGAATGTAATCGCTTTTATTGTATGCACGGTTAACGGCAATCAAGCAATCGCATATTTCTCTGCCGAATGGAGTTGTTCTATAAACAGGAGGCTTACAAATGTATCCTGTTAAGGTTATGGTATTACTGTTTGTGGTTAAACTATCTTCTACAAGTTCTTTTGCAAACAGTGTTAATATTAATTTACTTCTGCCGTCTTCTAATTTATTATAACTTCTAAATTGACCATCTATAGATAATTCGTCACCAATCTTGGTGTCCTTTAATAATCTTTCAGAAATTGTTACTGGAATTAAATCGTTTTGATCGGATAATCTTGGCACTTCTACGGTTAAATCGTAAAAACCTTCTCCTAAAATTTCATGGCTAAATTCTGGTTCGCTTGCGACCATTCCTCTGATGTGTGCAACGTTGTTGTTTTCGTAATTTGTGTTCATAATAATAATTCTCCTTATTGTATTTTAATTGTTTTTGATTTGTATACCATTGTTATTTATGGTATAGTTGCTATCGTAAATCAAGTCCGATATGCGAACTAATTCGTAACCCTGTTCTGTAAGTGTGTCTATAATTACAGGTAGTGCTTCAACTATGTGGTCTGAGTTGTTGTGGAATAGTATTATTCCGCCACCTGCGATATCTGGGGTAATTCTTGCAAGCATTTGTGATGTGTTTAGTCCTTTCCAGTCTAAGGAATCTACACTCCATTGAATGGCTTTTAAGTTTAATTCGTCGCAAACATTAAGTAAGGTGTCGTTATAGTCGCCGTATGGGGGTCTAAAGATCGTAACAGGCTTACCGGTTATGTTTGTGATTAAGTTTTTACTAGTTTCTAGTTCCACTCGACATTGGTCGGCTGATAGTTTACTCATAAATGGGTGGGTGTTGCTATGTGTCCCAATTTCAATACCAGATTCGTCTAGTAGTTTTACAAGGTTTGGATATTTTTCAACCCAAAAACCGACCAAGAAAAAAGTCGCTTTAACATTTTTCTCTTTTAATATGTTGATAATTTTGATGGTTTCGTCTGAGCCGTATGCTGCATCAAAAGTTATACATATTTTTTTAGAGTCTGTTTGCACTGCGTAAATTGGAACTTTTCTAGAAGCGTATCCGAAATAAACACTTTCAGCACTGGTTGAATATACTGCCATTCCAACCAAAACTCCAGCAAGAATAGTCACTAGTAAAACCTTTATTGGTTTTAAACTAAAAACAAGAAACTTCATAAGTTCATTCTCCATTATATATTATTTGAATTGGGTTTTCTAACTGAAAAGATTGTTTAATTTTGTCTTATAACTGGTGATTTTGTACTACCCTATTCTTAGTTAAATTTATGAGCCGATTATATAAAATATTACATTTAAAACACACTTTATGGCTTGACATAACAAAGTGTAGCCATTATAATAAACTTATAAGACGAAGGAAAAAATTATGTTAAAATATCCTAAAATTACAGGCGTTATAACAGCGTTATGTTGGCTTATGTTAGTTGTGTTTGTTGGGCTTACTGAAGTTTTTAACTATTACACGGAAAGCATGAAAATTGGTGTGTATGTTATTATTGCGTTACTTGTATTATTCCATGGGTATTTTGTTTTATACTTTTTAAAGAACAAAACAAAAATAGAGAACCTACAAAACGATTATATAAAAACTTTAAAGCCAGATAAGCCACTTAGGTTTTGCCCTAGCGATAGTGAACTAATGAAGGAATATGAACTAGGCAAACAGAAAAAACCAACCGAAGCAAAGCCAGTTACACAAGAAAAAGTAGACCAAGACACAAATGAAGACTCAGAAGAAATAATGTTATAAAGGAGTTTTTATGATTAAAGGTACAGAACAAGAAGACTTGTTAAAAAAGCTTGCTAGCAAGGCAAAAAGGAAATTAAACAAAGAGCAGGAAGAAAAAGGTGGTACTATTCGCACCACCCCGAACGACAGGTATGTTTTTATTAAACGCAATCAAGAAGACGATTTAATTAAGTTAGAAAAAAAGATTGTTCAAATAATAAAGAACAATCCTGATTGTACTGACCCAATTGGAAGGCTTATAGACCACTCGGTTTATGATGAATTAAACGAGGAGCAAAAGCAGTCGTATATTTTTAAACTTTCTAAAGATTATAAGGCAATATCTGAAAAATTAAAAGCTAATTAATTTTGTGAGGGTAAAATTAATTGAATAAACAAAGGAATAGTTCAATTGAACTATTCCTTTTTGTTTTAGTTACCTTTACGGTTTCTTTTTTGTGCGGCTTCAGATTTTAATTTTTTTCTTACACCTGGTTTAAGGTAGGCTTCTTTTTTACGAATATCGCCGATAATGCCATCCTTTTGGCATTTTCTTTTGAAACGCTTAATGGCGCTGTCTAAAGATTCGTTTTCACCAACTCTTACTGTTGACATTCTTCCTCACCTCGCTTTTTGCTAGATAGCACGGCTAGTTTACCAAAAACTATTTAAAAAGTCAATAAACCAGTGTCAATTTTTTAAAAATAATTTATTTTTTATTTCTTCTAGATTGTATTCGTGTTCGGTGGTTGTGTTTAAAACCTTTTCACCATCGTTATGTTTTCTTGGAATTACGTGAATGTGAAAATGGTGAACTGATTGACCAGCACATTCGCCGTTATTATTTAAAATGTTTATTCCTTCAAAGCCTATGTTTTTATAATGCGTCGATACCTTTTTAACAGTTTTTAACACATTGTTTAAAGTGGTTTCGTTAATATCAAAAATATTTGCGTAGTGCTTTTTAGGGATTACTAGTGTATGTCCGTAATAATCTTTTGATATATCTAAAAATGCTAAAGTGTTAAAGTCTTCATAAATTGTGTAGTTTGGAATTTCGCCTTTTACTATTTTACAAAAAATGCAATCACACATATTATTCTCCTTGTATTTCGCCCATTATGCCATCTAGATAAGGGGCGATAATTTTAATTTTATAAACATTATTTAATTTAAGTGAGTCGTTTGGAGCAATATAAGTTTTTAAATAGTTTTTAGTAAACCCTGTTAAAAACCCAGATTTTACTTCTTCAATTAAAACTTCTTCGGTTTTGCCTATTTGGCTTTGTATAAAGTCTTGTCTGGTTTTCTTTGCTAACTCCAATAAAATTTTTGCCCTATTTTTTATAATTGTTCCGTTAATTTGTGGCAGTTTACTTGCTACAGTTCCTTCTCTTTTTGAATATGGGAAAATGTGCATATTGCAAAAAGTAATTTTATTTAAGTTTTGCAACTCAGTTTTAAAATCTTCATCTGTTTCGGTTGGAAAGCCTGCAATAATATCGGTACTTATACCTGCGTTAGGGAAATAAGTTAAAATTTTATTTATGGTGTTATAGTAATCTAAAAAGGTGTGGTGACGGTTCATCTTTTTTAAGACATTATCGCTTCCGCTCTGCAAAGATATATGAAAGAACGGGCAGAAGTTTGGTATATTTGATAATGCGACCAATAAGTCGTCGTTAATTGTTCCCATTTCAAATGAACTTAATCTTAGTCTTAAATTTGGGTAATTTTTGAAAATATTTACAACATCGGTTAAGGTTCTTTTGGGTGTTAAGTCTTTGCCGTAGCCGGCGATATTAATGCCAACTAACACGATTTCTTTGGTTTTAGAGGATAACCTTTCTACTTCTTTTTCTATGCTTTCGATGGTTCTACTGCGTTCTCTGCCACGTGTGTATGGAATAATGCAATAAGAACAAAAATTGTTACAGCCGTCTTGAATTTTTATTGCACATCTTGTTTTGGTTGGTTCAACAATATAACTGTCTTCATAAACTTTTTGTATTGGTAGTTTGCGGTTTCCTTTTTCGTGATTAATTATTGCATCCACAACCTTTAACTTATTTTCGGTGCCAATTAAAAATTCTACATTTGGTTTATCTAAAAATTTTTCTGGGTGAATTTCGGCTGAACAGCCACACACATAGATAAGAGCATTAATATTTAGTTTTAAGATTTTTGAAATATACTCTCTAGATTTATGCTCGGCTTCGTTTGTTACAGCACAACTGTTTATTATATAATAATCGGCTTCGGTTAGTTTTGTAACAACCGCAAAACCACTATTTTTTAGTGCGTAATAAATTGCGTCGCTTTCATATTGGTTGACCTTGCAACCAAGAGTAATTATACATACTTTTTTCATTTGTTAATTCCTATAAAAATCATTTAGTATAGATAGTAAATATAAGCCAGCGGTTTCGGTTCTAAGAACTCTAGAGCCAAGCGAAACGCTTACAGAATGTTCTTTTAGTAAGGCTACTTCTTCGGGTGAAAAACCGCCTTCTGGACCTATTATAACGCCTATATTATTTGCGTCTTTGTGTTTAGCCAACACGTCTATAACCCGCAAGTTTTCGCCTTCTACGACGTTTGCAAATAACACTAGGTCTAACTTGTCTAGGTCACTTATAATGTCTTTTAAGTGGCATATTGGATTTACAATTGGAAGTCTGCTTCTGCCACATTGTTTGCAAGCACCGACTAATATTTTTTCGAGTCTCGCGGGCTTTGTGGAGTTTGGCTTAACATCGCAATTAACTG
The DNA here is from genome assembly GCA_900556185.1 of uncultured Eubacteriales bacterium. Lineage (GTDB taxonomy): Bacteria > Bacillota > Clostridia > Christensenellales > UBA1242 > UMGS1908. The sequence continues at coordinate 2,898 of USNN01000042.1, read as the reverse complement.
AATATATTGGGGTTATGTAACTCACTCCAATTTCAGTCGCTTTTTGTGCAACAAGTTCCATTTTCTCGCCTTTTGCCAAGGCTTGGAACAACGTTATATTTTTAGTTGGATTTTTCTCGTTTGTTGTTTTATTTATGATATGAAAAAACAATTGATGCTTTTTAATTTCATCAATTTCACAAGTGTAGTCGTCATCTAAACCATTAAAGGCGACAAATATATCGCCCTTGTTCATTCTTAAAACATTAACAATGTGGTTATATTCGTCGCCTTCTATTACATTATTATTTAATTCGTCGTTGGTTAAATAAAATCGTTTCATTATCTTTTTTTCATGACGTATGTAACCCAGTTATCTAGTGTATATTCGTTGACAACGTCAAATCCTTTAATTTCATATGCGTGTCGTATCTTTTCCCTGTATTCAGGCAAAATTCCGCTCAATATGGCTATTCCGTTGGCGTTTATATTGTTGTTAATGTTTTCGGCGTAGTCCATATTGGTTTTGCTGTTAATATTTACAAAAATTATGTCTGCGTGAAGTTTTTTATCTGCTTTATAAATTATATCTCTTTTTAAAATTGTGGCTTTGTCTTTCACGTTATTGGTTTGTGCGTTTAATATTGCAGACTCTATTGCAACATCGTCTATATCTAGCATAATTGCTTCTTTAGCACCAAGCTTTAGTGCGCATATCCCAAGAATACCAGACCCGCAACCAATATCTAATATGGTCTTGTCTTTTAAATGCAATTTTTGCATTGCCATTATAACAAGTTCGGTGGTTGGGTGTTGCCCTGTTCCGAATGCTGCACCTGGGTTTAGTAGCACTGGAATTTTAAATAGTGAATGTGTTTGTTTTTGCCAAGTGCCACAAATTTTAATTTTACCCACTATGTATGCTTTATAATAGTCTTGCCAAATATCTGTCCAGTGTTCGCTGTTTACGTCTTCGGTGCGAAGTGTAAGTTCACCTAGGTTTTTAGATTTTTCTTTTAAGTTTGTTAATTCTTTTTTGATATTTTCTAAACACTCGGTAGAATCGTCCTTTTCAATAACGCCTACAACAAGCACACTTTTAGGATAAAATCTTGTAAGTTCAGAAGCAGACTTTGGGTCGGCTACTGCGATTATAACGTCAGACTTATCCACTATTGTGGTGCCAGTGCAACCATTTTCAAGTAATATTGCTGAAACTATGTCGGCTCCTTCGGTTGTGGTTTTTATAATTACCTTTTTAAAAATCATAACTCCTCCTAAACATTGAATCTAAATAACATTACATCGCCGTCTTGAACAACGTAGTCTTTACCTTCAACTCTTACCTTTCCGGCGTTCTTTGCTTCGTTGAATCCGCCTAAATCTAATAAGTCTTTATAGTCTACAACTTCGGCCTTAATGAAACCCTTTTCAAAATCTGAATGGATTTTACCTGCGGCACCTGGGGCTTTAGTTCCTTTCTTTATTGTCCATGCTCTAACTTCTTTTTCGCCAGCGGTTAAAAATGAGATTTGACCAAGAATTTTGTATCCTAGTTTAATTATTTTAGAAAGTCCACTTTCTTTCAGCCCTAAATCTTCTAAAAACATCTGTCTAGACTCTGGGTCTAGTTCGGTTAACTCTTGTTCTACTTTAGCACTAATTACCAAAACTTCAGAATTGTCTTCTTTTGCGATTTCTTTTACCATTTTAACATTAGGTAAATTTTCGTAGTCGATTGATAAATCTGCTTCTGCTATATTGCAAGCATATATAACTGGTTTGGTTGTTCTTCAACATAAGCTTTTCCCAAATTTCTCATCGTCGTCTGAAAATTGAATTGTTTTAGCAAGATTTCCTGCGTTAAGTGTTTCTAATAATTTATCTATAATTGATAATTGGTATGTTGCTTCCTTGTCGCCGGCTTTAACGAGTTTATCGTATCTTGGTCGTTGTTTTTCAAGTGATTCTATATCAGATAAAATAAGTTCTGTATTAATAGTTTCTATATCAGATTTTGGGTTTATTTTTCCATTCACGTGAGTTATGTTTTCATCTTCAAAGCATCTTACTACGTGAACTATTGCATCGCACTCACGAATAGACCCTAAAAATTTATTTCCAAGACCTTCCCCTTTGCTGGCACCTTTCACAAGACCCGCTATATCCACAAACTTAAGTGATGCTGGGGTGATTTTTTGAGTGTGATATAGTTTGCCTAGTTTTGTAAGTCGTTCGTCTGGAACGTCTACTATTCCTACATTTGGTTCTATTGTGCAAAATGGATAGTTTGCACTTTCGGCTCCTGCGTTTGTTAATGCGTTAAATAATGTACTTTTGCCTACGTTTGGTAGTCCTACTACTCCTAATTCCATTTGGTTCTCCTAATTATTCTAGTAATGTATATATTATACAACCATATTGAAAAAAAATAAAGTAAAAACAGCACTTTATTAGTGCTGTTTTTGTGTTATGAACAAGCTTTTGTAGACTTTCTAGCGGTGCTTGATTTTGCACAAGCTTTAGTTGCTGTCTTTGTGGTCTTTCTAGTTCCACAGCTGGTAGTTTTTCGTGTACCGCAGTTAGTGGTTTTTCTTGAGCCACAAGCCGAGCAATTTTTTGTAGTGGTTTTCTTTCTTTCCATAATACTCTCCTTTTTTTTCTTAGTATTCTACGATTTTTGTTATTTATACAAAATTTGACAATTATTTTAAAATTTTATATTTATTAAACTGCAATAAATTGGTTTTAAGTTTTGCATAGCTAATAAAAAAATCGCACCCAAAAAAACTTGCCGAAAGGTAGTTGTTTATAAATGTTGAGAGAGTTAAAAAAGTTGTTAGTGAAATTTCAATATTGCTAAACATTATAACTAAAATTATAATAAGAGCAAAGTTGAAAGTTAAGCACAATATTTTA
>USNN01000041.1 GCA_900556185.1 uncultured Eubacteriales bacterium | reverse complement strand
ATTATTCAATTAATTTCAGATATAAGAAAATCAGGTATAATTGTGGGAATCAAGAAGATGTATACGATAATTAGAAGAAATTATCCAAATATTGGTGTATCATGGCATGGAATTAGAAAAATATACGAAAAATGTGAATGGTTGAATGCACCACCAAAAAGAAAAGCACAACCTCAACAAAGATGCCGATACCAAGCTGTGTACCCAAACCAAATATGGCATGTGGATATCCATATTTGGTCCAAGTACACAGGATTATACATATTTGGTGTGATTGACGATAGAAGCAGATTTTTAATAGGTCTATCGTTAATATCAAAAAAAAATTCAGCATCAACATCAAAAGAATTAGAAAAAATGTTGGTGTGGAATATTTTGATTAACTCTTGAAAATGGCGTTAGTTTTTAGTATAATAAGGAATATTTAGGAGGAATTATGAGATATAGTAAATTTTTGTTGCCAACACTTAAAGAAGACCCAAACGGTTGTGATTCTATGGCAATGAAATATATGGTTAGAGCAGGGCTTATAAGAAAAGTATCAGCAGGTATGTTTAACTATTTGCCTTACTTTAATATGCTTATGCGTAAAGTTGAATACCAAATTAGGCGTGGTATGGAAAGAGCGGGTGCTAGCGAAGTTAAGTTCCCACTTCTAGTTAGTAGAGATACATTAGAAAAATCGGGCAGATGGAAGGCTTTCGGCAAGGAAATGTTCCATTTATCTGATAGAAACGGTTTAGAGTGGGCAATATCTCCTACAAACGAAGAATATGCTACACTGATTGCTGGAGATTTTGTTAGAAGTTATAATGACCTACCTTTTTCTGTTTTCCAAGTTCAGAGAAAGTATAGGGATGAAATAAGACCAAGAAATGGTGTGGTTAGAGCCCGTGAATTTACAATGAAGGATGCCTATAGTTTTCACGCTAATGATGCTGACCTTCTTGAGTATTATAACGTTATGAAGCGAGAGTATCTAAACATATTTAGTAGTCTTGGAATTAAGGTTGTGCCAGTGCTAGCAGATAGTGGTGCTATGGGTGGTAATTTCTGTGAAGAATTTATGGCACTTAGTAACGAAGGTGAAGCGGACATCGCTCACTGCCCATCTTGCGGGTATGGTGCAAACCTAGAAACCGTGCCTACGCCAGATTGTTTTAAACCTTCAGCGAAAAAAGGCAAATATAGCAAGGTTCACACTCCTGCATCGTCTACCATAGATGAACTTATGGGTGCGTTAAAGATGGGTGCGGATAAGTTTGTTAAGAGTATGGTATATAACGCAGACGGCAACATTGTTATGGTGCTTGTTCGTGGCGACCGAACCATTAATGAATGTAAGCTTGCAAAACTATTAAACGCAACCAATCTAGAACTTGCAAGTTTTGAACAGGTTAAGAGTATTGGCAGTGTTGTTGGGTTTGTTGGACCTGTTGGAATTAAGGGTGTTAAAATTTTAGCCGACTACGAAATTAAAGGTATGGAAGACTTCGTTGTTGGTGCTAATGAAAAAGATTATCATCTTGTGAATGTTAATGTCGCAGACTTTAACGCTGAATTTGTTGATGTTAGGTTTGCAGTTGCTGGTGACAAATGCCCTAAGTGTGGTCACGCTATTGAAGTAACTCAAGGCAACGAACTTGGTCATATTTTTGCACTAGGCAAGAGATACACCGAAAGATTTAACATTACTTTTGTAAACGACCAAAACAAGTCTGAGTTATTGACTATGGGTTGCTATGGTATTGGTCTTGAAAGAACCGTTGCAAGTATTGTAGACCAACATCATGACGAAAAAGGCTTACTTTTACCTATGAACGTGGCTCCATTTAAGGTTAACATAATTTTGGTAGATACTAAAAAGCCAGAGCAAGTGGAAGTTGCTGAAAAGTTGTATGCAGACCTAGAAAACTCTAGAGTTCCTGTATTATTTGACGACCGAAAGAAAAACGCGGGTGCTAAGTTTGCCGACCACGAACTTATTGGTGTTCCTATTAAAATTGTAGTTGGTAGAATGGTAACCGAAGACAAGGTTGAAGTTGCTCTTTACCGAGAGGCTCCAGTTGTTGTGGATATAGACAAAGTTGAAGAATACGTTTTAAATCTTATAAAAAATAATTAATAATAAATACAACCCCTACTAGTGGACCTAGTAGGGGTTTTTGTCAACAAAAGTTGGAAGTGTATTTCCAACTTTTTGTAAATTTGGGGAGAGATGGAAGTGTATTTCCAACTTTTTAAAGTTTTGTGGGTGAATTGTGGGTGTGTGGCAAGATGGCTTAGGTTCAGTTTGGTATAAAGTGGGGTGAATGGGAAATTATTTAGGTGTAATGTGAGCGATAGTTGCCGTTATCGGAAATTATGGTGGGTAATTAGGCGTGAATACGGTTTATTAATTGCCGATATCGGCAATTAAGTGGGTAAATTATCGTGTAAAGCGTTGACAAATTGCCGATAAGGGAATATAATATATAATAGATAAAGATTGGGGAGTGTGGTATGGAGTATCTATCTGTAGCAGAGATTGCTAAAAAATGGGGAATATCTGACCGAATGGTTAGGCATTATTGTGCGATGGGGAGAGTTGATGGTGCCTTTTTAACTGGAAAGACATGGAATATCCCAGAAGATGCTTGCAAGCCAGAGAACGAAAGGCAGGCGGGCGAAAATTTACTATCAATTTTAAAAACGCAAAAGCATATGGGGATGACTGGTGGAATTTATCACAAGGTGCAAATAGAACTTGCGTATAACTCTAATCATATAGAAGGTAGCACGCTAACTCACGACCAAACTAGGTATATTTACGAAACGCATACGATTGAAGCGGTAGGTGCCGTGAATGTGGACGATGTAGTTGAAACATCTAACCATTTTAGGTGTTTAGATTATGTTATAGACAATGCAACAAAACCATTGACCGAAACTATGATAAAAAAACTACATTTTATGCTAAAAACGGGTACTGGTGATAGTAGGCTGGCGTGGTTTAATGTGGGTGAGTATAAACTGTTACCAAATGAAGTTGGCGGAAAGGAAACCTGCAAGCCTGAAAATGTGCGAACCGAGATAGCAAAACTACTAACCGAATATAACGCTAAAGGGCATAAGTCTATTGAAGATATTATTGAGTTCCATAAGCGGTTTGAGTCTATTCACCCATTCCAAGACGGCAATGGTCGTGTGGGCAGGCTGATTATGTTTAAAGAGTGTCTTGCAAATGATGTTGTTCCGTTTATTATAGACGAAGAACACAAGATGTTTTATTATAGGGGCTTGAGTGAATGGGATAACGAAAAGGGGTATTTGATTGACACCTGCTTGTCGTGCCAAGATAAGTTTAAGGCGTGGCTAGACTATTTTAAAATTAGATACTAAAAAGGTGCTTTATTGCATCTTTTTTATTTTGTAAATTATTATTGAGTGGTTGAGTAGGGGTGATTTTGGGTGGGCTGGAAAAATATAGATTTATGTTGAAATTTGGGAAATAATGGTGTATAATTAATGTATTACAAATGGGGGTAAAATTTATGTTTTTTAAGAAAAATAAAGAAAAAGAAGCTGAAAGAAAGGAACTACTTAAAAATTGTTCTATGGATAAGTGTATTTCTTTAAAAGGTCACAAGGACGACCCAACTGCGGTTGGTATTTTTGATGTCGGCAACGGCAAACTTGTTCGTGCAACCTTAAAAGAAGTGGAAGATGCTAAAAAGTCAGCTGAAACTGAATTAGTTTAGTAAGGTAGGGGTGTTTATGGCAGGACAAGATAGCGAATACAGAACAATGCTTGAAAAGGCAGTTAAGCGTGGCGAACAACCTATTTGCATCATTAAAACCGTTAACGGTGATGCTGGTGTGTATAGAGTGGACGACACAACTACTAAACTTTTTTATGTTGAAGAATACGAAAAGTGCAGGTCCGAGTTTATAGAGAAAGAATAGTGTTTTGCTTGCCACAGCAAGCAAAACACGAAGCGGGCAACAAAATAAAGTTGAAAGTGGAAAGTGCGTTGTCCGACCCTGTGGGGCGGGCAACGGTTTTGCCCAAAGGCAAAACAAAGTGGAAATAATGGCTTTATTAAACTGACTGTTCAAGTAAGTTTGGTTGATGCACTAAACTAGCAAATTCAATAAGATTTTAGAGAAAAAACGACCAATGTAGGTTCGCCATAGTATCAAGTGTTACATGGCGGTTCTAGATTGGTCGTTTTTGCCTAAAAGATATTGACATTTGCGTATATAAGGTCCGGCGGTCCGGTAGGGAGCCGGAACTAATAACTTTCAACATTGTTTGCGAAAATATGTATGATTTGGTTGCTATATTGGAAATTTTGTGGTAAAATTGACCACGAGGTGAGCAATTGTGGCAAAAATGGTTTTTATTTTAAATGGCAGTGGCGGTTCTGGCAAAGATAGTGTTGCCAGCGTTCTTGGTAGGCATTATAAGGTGGTGAATGAGTCCAGCATCACTCCTATTAAACTTATCGCTCGTGAATACACTAACTACGATGAATCGGTAAAGTCGGATAAGGATAGAAAATTTCTATCTGATTTGAAGACTCTTTTTGTCAACTATTGCGACCTTCCTAATACCTACTTGGTTAATAGGTATAACGAATTTCTTAAAAGTGACGCAGATATTTTTATCGCACACATTAGAGAAGGTTCTGAGATAGACAAGTTTAAAAAGTCTATCGATGGCAAGGCTATCACGCTTTTAGTTACGGGCGGTAGAAGTAAGTCTAGTTATGGCAACAAAAGTGATGACGATGTGTTTAATTATGACTACGACTACACTTTTATTAACAGTGGTACGCTTGAAAATTTGGACTCTGATTTTATGAAGTTTTTTAATTCCATTTTATTAGAAGAAGAACGAAAGAGTTATCCACATAACGAAGAATCATTTTATTCCGAGTAATTCGTCGGCGGAAACAGACAGTTTTATGGCTAACATTTTTAGGTTATCGTAACCCGGTTTGCTTTTGCCCTTTAACCATTCAGATATTTGAGATTGTTTTATGTGTACCATTAATGCTAATTGAGTTTGAGTTAGGTTTCTTTCTATCATTAACTCTTTTAATATTTCTGGAAAATCCATTGAATGACTCCTTTATTTGTCTTATTTAAAGTCTATAGATTTTTCTATATATTTACTTGATTTATAGAATATTCTATGTTAAAATTTATCTAGAAAGGAGAAACTACTATGGGTTTCGGTGTGTTGGTAACAAACATTCCATACAAAACTTTAAATGAAAGCGAAGTTAGAGAACGGCTTAGGGTAGGCATTATTAAAGCTATTGAAGAAAAGGAATTGAATTTTATCTACATTCCTGACGACGGACCAGAAATGGTTTATTTAAAAGAGGTTTTGGACTTAATTAGAGAAACTGATACTAGTTTTAGAACTATTATGCCTATCGCTCCAAGGCATTACCTTGGGATGACTGAGAGTGCTCAAGAGAGTTATTTATCTTGTTTGGCTAGTATGGTGGAAGACTCTAATTGTGTTATAGTTGCCGGCGATGTGCCAGAAGAACTTAATGATGTGCTTAAAGATTTGGAAAGAATATATATTTGAGCGGAAAAAATTAATGACCTAAAAATAGGTCATTTTTATTATGTGTAATTTATTGACAAACTATACCAATAAAGGTACAATTATATGAACGATAGGTAGGTGGTGTTATGTGGGAAGCAATTTTAGATGCAGTTATAGATAGTTTAAAGATTTTTGTTGTTGTATATATTGTATATTTTTTAGTTGAATTATTTGAAAACAAGTGCTCTAAGAAAATTGAGCAAAAGGACAAAAAGTGGTCGCCATTATTTGGTGCTAGTTTTGGGCTAATTCCACAATGCGGGTTTAGTGTTGTGGCTACCGACCTATATTCTAAAAAGCACATTACGGCTGGCACCTTGATTGCAATATATATTTCTACATCCGACGAGGCTTTGCCAATATTGCTTTCGAGCCCAACCAAGTTTTGGGTAATTTTCCCATTAATGCTTGCTAAGTTTGTTGTGGCTATTTTGGTGGGGTATTTGGTGGATGGCGTTTTAAGTAGACGTGCGGTTAAGGTGTATGACCACCAAGACCACTGCGAAACTACCGAGCATATTAAGGCTAACCACACAGGCTGTTGCCATCACGAAATTGAAGACACAAAAGAAGAAAGTAGGGCAAAAGAACTATTTTTACACCCACTTATTCACTCACTTAAGATTTGTGCGTTCATTTTAATTTTTAACATTATTTTCTCGTTACTTGTGTATTTTGTGGGCGAAGAAAACATTGCACACACACTTGCTAGTTGTGGTCCGTTTGCTCCGCTTGTGGCGGTTCTTTGTGGGTTAATTCCTAACTGTGTGGGCAGTGTGGTGGTAACCCAACTTTATATTATTGGTGGTATTAGTTTTGGTGCGACGCTTGGCGGGCTGATTGCTAACGCCGGTATTGCGTATGTTTTGTTGTTTAAGCAAAACAAGGATATGAAGGCAAATATTATGATACTTTTAACCGTTAGTTTGGTTGGTTTGATTGTTGGGTACGCATTAAACTTTATTCCAATTTTTGCATAAAAATATAGTGGGCGAGAGTACGCCCACAACATAGAGTATTTAATTATACAAAATAAAAGGCTACAAGAATAATCTTGTAGTCTTTTTTAACTATTGTAGTCGTAGGCGATTTTGTTTTGACGCTCGCCGTAGAAATTTAAGATATAACCGTCTTCGACTTTGCAACCCCAGCGTTTGTCTTGCATAGGTAGATCTTTAAGTATAAGTTCGTCTGGGTAGTGGTTGTCTTTGACGAGTTCTAGGTCCTCAATTTTAACTTCTGCAATAATGTCATTTTTCATTAGAGCAATATTTTCTTCGTGACTTGAGAATTCTTTATCGTGCCAACGCTCATCTATAAAGCAAAGTAAAAAAGTACCATCTCGTATTTCGGCACTAAATATAGTGCCAACCATACCTTTATATACGCCTTGCTTTGCGTATTCTTCGCAATCGTTTATTACTCTAACATCGTCAAAATATTTCATAATCTTTTGTATCCTAATTTTTTTTAGCTTTTAACTATCGTAGTCATAGGCGATTTTATTTTGACGTTCGCCATAGAAATTTAAGATGTAACCATCTTCAACCTTGCAACCCCAACGTTTGTCGTGTGATGGTAGGGAGTCTAAAATTTGTTCGTCGGTAAAATGATTATCCTTAGCAAGTTCCAAGTCTTTAATCCTTATGACTTCAACAATATCTTCTTTCATCAGATCAAAATTTTCTTCGTGGCTTGTAAACTCTTTATCGTACCAACGCTCATCTATAAAGCAAACCAAAAAACAAGCGTCTCTTATTTCTGCACTGATTATTTTTCCAACCATACCTTTGTATACACCTAGGTCGTTGTATTCTTTACAATCGTTTATTACTCTAACATCATCAAAATATTTCATTCTATTTTACCTCCTAAAATTGTATTACATTTTAATGTCCCATTTGGGAAAATCATAAAAGCCGATATGATTTGATATGTTTTATAACTTTTTTCATTCCCGCCTGGCAAGTCTAAGTATAGTCGTATTTTAACACCATATTTGTTTATAATTTGAATTTTATAATTTCCATATAGGTATGCCTTTTTTATTGCAAGATAAATGGCATCTTCAAAATTCTTATCACAATTATAACCTAATGAATTTATCCAGTCTGCTTTACTTGAGAAAGTCCAGTTCATTTTATCTTTTGTTTCAATTAATTTTATATCATTAAGGTCGGGGTCGGGAAGTTGTATTTCTTTGCAGTGACAGTGCGGGTGAAATAGTCCAGCATTGTCAAAAGACTTAATATCGCTAACTTTAGTTGGAGCGATTAAGTTTTCTACGGTTGGTCTTTTGTTTGGTTCGTCTTTGAACCAGCAATTGTTAACTACCACGCATGGAACGCAATGGTTTCCTGTTGTACCTTCAATAACGCCAGTTTTATAGCTATAATTTGCTATTGTTAACGGGCATTGGTCATCTTTAATTTGTATCCAATTTCCTAATATTCCATCGAATACACCCATATTGTATCATACCTCCTTTATATTTGCAAACAGTTTGGGTAACTGTTTGGCACTAATATAACATCGAGATATGGCGTTTTCAATTTTCAGTGTCATCTTTTTATAACCCATTTAAGCAGATTAATTTGTTTGACTAAAGTTTAAATATTTTATATAATATATATAAATACTATTAGTGTGGCAAAATCTGTGATTTTGGGAGAAATTTGATGGAGAAAAAAAGAGGCATATTTCGTAAACTTCTTTTGGTTTTAGTGGCAG
>USNN01000040.1 GCA_900556185.1 uncultured Eubacteriales bacterium | reverse complement strand
AATTTCGGTTGGCGAAAATAACAACATAGAAATAAATAGGGGGATAGACCATCATATCATTTTAGAAGATTGTTGCAAGAAAACGTATCTTAGTACCGTGTTTTTAACAGTGGGAACAATATCGGTGCCAAGCAGTGATGCTGATGATAATAGGTCAGGCGGATACCACTTTGAATTAGAGTTTTCTAACGTGGAGCAAGCCAAAGCCGTTTCTCATTTGCTTGGTGAATTTGGTTTTATATCTAAAAAGGTAGTTCGTGGAGCAAGCCAAGTAGTATATATAAAAGACTCCGAAACCATCTCAGATTTTGTAGGATTTATTGGTGCCACAAAAGAATACTTAAAACTTCAAAACGAAATAATATCACGTGATATGCGAAACTCAATTAACCGTCAAGCAAATTGTATGAGTGCAAATATATCTAAAACTGTTTCGGCTTCGGTTGTGCAACTAAGAGCAATTGAAACCATAGAAGAAACCTTGGGGCTAGATAATTTACCGCCAGACTTAAAAAGAGTTTGCAATTTAAGAAAAGAGAATCCAGACAGTTCACTATCTGACCTAGTGGCACTAACAAATGGAGAACTAACACGGTCTGGGTTAAACTATAAACTTAAAAAAATTATTGAAATAGCGGATAACTTATAGAGGAAAATGTTATGAGTAGCTTTATTCATCTTCATGTCCATTCAGAGTATAGTCTTCTAGATGGAGCAGCAAGAATAGAAAAACTAGTGAAAAAATGCAAAGAATATGGTATGCCAGCAGTAGCAGTAACCGACCATGGTAATATGTATGGAATGGTCGCTCTTTTTGATGCTTGCAAAAAAGAAGGAATAAAACCAATATTTGGTTGTGAGTTTTATGTGGCAGATGACTTAACCGTAAAACACGGCAAAAGTAAAAATAGCCACCTTATTTTGCTAGCAAAAAATAGAACTGGATACCTTAACCTTTGCGAATTAAACACCATCGCTTTCCGTGATGGCTTTTACTATAAGCCAAGAATAGACTATAAAACACTAGAAAAATATAGCGAAGGTGTTGTTGCTCTTAGTGCCTGTATTGCAGGCGATGTTCCTCAATATATTTTAAACCGTCAATACGATAAAGCCGAAGAATTAATTTGTTGGTTTAAAAAGGTTTTTGGTGAAGACTATTATCTAGAAATTCAAAACCATGGTATGGAAGAAGAAAAAGAAGTAGATATAAAACTTCACGAATATGCTAAAAAGTATGATATAAAACTTGTTGCAACCAACGACGTTCACTATATATCTAAAGATGATGCAGAAATGCAAGACGTTATGATGTGTGTTGCAATGGGCAAAACCATAGACGACCCCAATAGACTAAAGTTCCCATCTAGTGAGTTTTATTTTAAAACCTACGAAGAAATGGCGAAGATTTTCCCAAACGACCTAGAAGCACTAGAAACAACAAATGAAATTGCAGATAAGTGTAACTATAGTTTTGATGAAGACAACATAGATAAAAATATGTATAAATTCCCACCATTTGTTCCACCAGATGGAAAAACTTGCCCAGAGTATTTGTGGGAACTAGTTAATAAAGGTGTAATTAAAAGATATGGCGAATGGACACCAAAAATTCGTGAAAGAATAGACCGAGAAATGGGCGTTATTATAAAGCAAGGCTTCGCTCAGTACTTCTTAACCGTGCGAGATTACTGTAACGCAGCAAAAGAAATGGGTGTTCCAGTTGGCCCTGGTCGTGGTAGTGGTGCGGGTTCTGTTGTCGCTTATTGCATAAACATAACCGATATAGACCCATTTAAGTTTGATTTGCTTTTTGAAAGATTTTTGCATACTGAAAGAGTTACTGCACCCGACTTTGATGTGGACTTTGCCGATGATAGACGTCAAGATGTTATTGACTATGTTCGTAATAAATACGGTGCGGATAAGGTTGTTAAAATTTTAACTTTTGGTACAATGGCTGCTAAAAACGCCGTTAAAGACGTTGGTCGGGTACTTGGTGTTCCATACTCAGAACTAGATAAGGTTACAAAAATTATTCCAAACCTTCCAGCAAAGCATCACGATGTATTGCAAAAGGCATTTGGTTTTTATCACCCTAAAGAAGGCGATAAAGACTATGGAACAAACTATGCAGTTCCAGAACTTGTGGAAATGTACAATAGCAACAAAGATATTAAAAGAGTTATAGATATTGCAATGAAAATAGAAGGCTTTCCTCGTCAATGTTCTACTCACGCTTGCGGTGTTGTTATTGCGTGTGACTCCATAGATAAATTTATGCCACTTTCTAGAAACGGGGATGACTTAACCACTCAATACAGTATGACTGATATTGAAAGACTAGGTCACCTTAAAATGGACTTTTTGGGGTTGCGTAACTTAAACGATATTTCTAAAGCTATTCAATATGTATACGAAAATTATGGTGTTAAACTAGACTTTGATAAGTTAGGTTATAGCGACCAAGGCGTATATAAACTATTGTCTAGCGGTAACACTAAAGCCATATTCCAAGTCGAAAGTGGCGGGTTCCAAAGTTCTTAAAAGAACTAAGACCAACCTGCATCGAAGATATAACTGCGGGCGTTAGTTTGTATAGACCGGGTCCTATGGATTCTATTCCAAGATATGTTCACAACAAACACCATCCAGAAGACGTAACTTACGATGACCCAATTCTAGAACCGATTTTAAACGTAACCTATGGCTGTATCGTTTATCAGGAGCAAGTCATGAGAATTGTGCAAGATATGGCAGGGTACACCCTAGGTCAAGCCGATATGGTACGTAGAATGATGGGTAAAAAGAAACTAGAAGCCATGCAGAAAGAAAAGACGGTTTTCTTATTCGGTAAACCTGCCGAAAATGGAAAACCTGCTATAGACGGTGCGATAAAAAGAGGCGTAAGTCAACCAGTTGCGGAAAAAATTTGGAGCGAGATGGAATCGTTTGCATCTTACGCGTTTAATAAATCTCATGCTGCAGCATACTCACTTATAACATACCAAACAGCATATTTAAAATGCTATTATGAACCAGAATTTTTAACAGCGGTTTTAAATAACCGTATTACAAACGCTGATGAAATTAAAAACTACATAAACCATGCAAAAGACGAAGGCATAGAAGTGTTGCCACCAGACATTAACTACTCAAACACCTATTTTAGCGTTAAAGACAAAAAAATTAGGTTTGGTTTAGCCGCAATAAAAGGTATTGGTGAATCTATCTGCGACCAAATTGTTGAAGAAAGGGAAAAGAACGGAAAGTTTAAAGATTTTGCTGACTTTTTGGTAAGATGCTGGAAATGCACAATAAACAAAAGAGTAGTTGAAGGTATGATTTTTGCTGGTGCATTTGATTGCTTTAATGTGTATAGAAGTCAACTAAATGCAATATACGAACAAGCAATGAAACAGGTTGCTGATGTTAAAAAACGAACTGCAATGGGGCAACTATCTTTGTTTGGTGAAGATGAAATTGTTGATATAGAATATCCTAAAATGAATGAATATGATAACTTCCAAAAATTAAAGAAAGAAAAGGAAGTTATAGGAATTTATATTTCAGGCCACCCACTAGACGCTTATAGAGAACAATTTGCAAAATTTAACTTTAACTCTAGTATGTTGCCAGATGCAGATGGTGCAGACGATGCAAATATAGGCGAAGGGTATGGTGAAGAAGGAACAGAACTTATCTCGCAAGGTTCTCAAGTAGAAGATGGTCAAAAAGTAACAGCAGGTGGAATAATTACTGCAGTTAAAAAACTTTATACCAAAAATGGTAATAAGCCTATGGCTGTGCTTACTATGGATGACTTATATGGTTCGTTTGAAGTTATGGTATTTAACAAAATATATGAGCAATTTAGAGATGAGATAGAAGTAGACCGAATTTTAACAATAGAAGGAAAAGTAAGTTTAAGAGTTGGAGAAAACCCAATAATTATTGCAGAAAAACTTTCATTTTGGGATGATAAGTCTATTACTCAAGAAACAACATCCGTAGAGCCACAATCAAATCCTGTGATTAATGAAACAACCGAAGCAAAACCAACTAAACTATTTTTAAGATACAATAAAGATAATGAAAGGTTAAACGGAATGATACTAGACATTTTATCTGTTATAAAGGGCAATATGGATTGCATAGTGCAATCAGACGGGAAACTATACAATATGGGCTTAAAGGTGGGAATAAATCCTGCTATTATGAGCGAACTAGAATACGTACTAGGTAAAGAAAATATTAAAGTTAAATAGGAGTAAGTATGAAAAAAATTGCGGTTTTAACAAGTGGTGGTGATGCACCAAGTATGAATGCCTGCTTAAGAGCAATAACAATGATGGCAGACCATTTGGGGTTTGAAGTTTTTGGCGTGTTAGATGGCTATCAAGGGCTAATAGACGGCAAATACAAAAAACTAACAATTGAAGATGTAGAAAACATTTTACCACTTGGTGGAACTATTATACGAACTTCTAGGTGTGATGAATTTAGAACCGAAAAAGGAATACAAAAAGCAGTTAAAAACACAAAAAAAGCAGGTTTTGATTGCGTTATTGTGCTTGGTGGGGATGGTAGTTTTCATGGTGCACAAGAACTAACTAAAAAAGGCGTTAACACTATTTGTATTCCTGCAACGGTAGATAACGATTTAAAGTATACCGATAGCACACTAGGCTTTTCTACTGCGGTAGATTCTATTATGGATGCCGTTTTAAAAATTAGAGAAACTTGCGAATCGCATGAAAGAGTTTGCTTTGTAGAAGTTATGGGGCGAAATTCGGGAGAATTGGCCTTAGATGGTGGTGTCGCCAGTGGAGCCGAGGTTATTATTGTGCCAGAAAACAAAACAAATTTAACTGAGATTGTTGCAAAAATTAATAAAAGCATAATTCGTGGCGGTAAGAGTGTAATTTGTATTGTTGCTGAAGGCGTAGGCAAAGCTGAAGATTTTGCAAAACTTATTAAAGAAAAAACTGGAGTAGATGCAAAAAGTGTTAATCTTAGTTACATTCAGCGTGGTGGTAGTCCAACAGCCTATGATAGAGTGCTTGCAACAAAAATGGGGGCAGAGGCAGTAAGACTAGCCGATAGTGGTAACTATAATTGTGCTATAGGCATTAAAAACGGAAGCATTATAACGGTGGAACTAGAAAAAGTATTCGCATCAAAACGAAACAAGTTTGATTTTGAGTTGTTAAAAACGAATGATATATTAAGCGTGTAGGAGAATCTTGTGGCAGAAAAAATACTAAAGGTGACGCAAAATTATGAAAAACTATACTTGGATTATTGCGTAAAAATGCGAGAGTTAGACTATTACGGCTCGCAACTACTATATAACAGAATCAAGCAATTTAACGACCCCGAAGTTGTTATGGGGCAAGCAGGGATGTATGCAAGGCTAGATAATTTAACTTATGAAGTGGACGCATTGATAAAACTACTAACCTTTAAAAAATATACAGAATACAACCCTAAAGCGGTACTTGCTGGAGTTTGCTTATATTTTTCTATGTATAGTAGAGAAGATGTGTCTAAGCACTATATAAAATTGATAGAATCTAGGTTTGCAAAACAAAATAAAAAAATTAAACTAGAAATAGCAAAACCTAAAGATTTAAAAAGTCCAATACATATCGTTGAAGATGACGACACTAAACCTATAAAATCAGACAATGTATTAAAAGATGCAATGCAACTACTAGATAAAGACAAAACCGATGAAGCCATGCACCTACTTTTAAGTGTAGATAAATCTGACCCAGAATACACAAGGGCTATGAACCTTGCAAGCATTGTGTACGCAATTACGGATAGAGCTAAAGAATCAAAAGACCTAATTCTAAAACTTATAAAAGAAGGCAAGGCAGATAAAGATTCTTTTGTGACTCTATATAAAGTTACCGATGGCGACGCTGAAGGCAGAACCCTATTAACGGAAGAACTAAGAAACGCCGATCCATCCGACAGTACAAAGTTACTGTTGCACACATTAGATATGGATAACGGGAATTACACCGAAGCACTAAATGACTTAAAAGAAGTATCTGAAAAAAATAGGTATTCTGAAAGTTATTTAACACTTTATGTTAATTACGTTTTAAAGTGTGGGTTAGAAGAAGAAACTTTAGAAGCACTTAAAAAACTTTACACAATTTATCCAAATAACCCACTTGCAAGATTTATGGCTTTAGAATATACCCGTGGTAATGGGTTTCCTGAAATAGACCTAACAACGAATAAAATTTCAAGAAAAATAAAAAATGCGTTAACTAAAGAAGTAAAAGATAAATTAAAAACTAAAGACTTTATAAAGACTGCGACTATAGAAGAATTGCAATACTTACTTAATTTAGCAAAATATTTAAAAGACTATGAATTAATAAAAGAGTTATCTAAAGAAATTTTAAAAACTAAATATAAGGGTTTAGTTTTAGACCAATGTATATCAGTTACTACCAGCATAGAAGCGTTGCAAGTAATTATGCAGGCAATAATTGAAACTAAAGAAATTCAAGACTTTTGGGTTTTAAAAAATGATGAACTTAGAGAAATACACGTGTATTTACCAACATTGTTTAAAGAAGTAATTGAACCACAAGCGAAATATGAAACCTTGCTTTTAGTGTTTGCACAAAGTTATTCTATGAGTTATTTATTTGCAGACTTTAACCCAGAACCATCTAAAGAAAAAGATGCAATAATTAAGTGTACAAAGCAGATAGAAAAATTTGAAAAAATATTACGCAGTATATGCAATACAAACTTAGAAGACTACCCAGTTTTAACAAATCTAGACTATATGATATACACCGTTTGTTATTATATAAATGACGATAAAGACTTAATTAATCAGATTTTTAGTTGGGTAGACGAACCAGCAAGACAAGACGTATACAACTATCTTGAAACTATTAAAAACGAATTATAAAAATAGGGGTGAACATATGATATTAGAAAATTTTGAATTTAATATTACCGATACAACCTTGCCAGAAATAGAGCCAGCCGAAAAGGCGTTAAAGAATAAAGATATAGACTATATAATTTTAGAGGTTGAGCATAAAGAGTTTAACACCGACACACCAAGCCACTTAATTGGCTTAATGGGCAAACCTATGGTAAGTTACCTAAAGCAGGTGTGCGATAAAACTCCACAAATGGTAATGTATGAAGGTGAAGATAATTTAATATCTACCATAAAACCATATTTAACAAATTCAGAATGGGTGGTTGTGCTTTATAGTGATACGCCACTTTTAACCTACAAAACACTAGCCGAGAGTTTTATATACACCGAAACTCACGAACTAAATGTGTCTAGACTTGCAAGGGGTTATATATTTAAAACCGAATACATAAAGAGAGTGAATCGAATATTTGCTCCTGCGTGCTTGTTTGATGGTCACGAAGACTTTACCATAGCATCAAACTTTGTAAGTTTAGCAAACATTTCTAAAATTATGAAAAATCGTATACTAAACAAATTTATGGAAAACGGTGTTAACATAATAGATCCAGATAGCACTTATATCGAAAGTTTGGTTACAATTGGGAAAAACTCAATAATTTATCCTAATGCTTGCATTATGGGTGATTCGCATATTGGTGAAAACTCAACTGTTGGGTATGGGTCTACTATAAAAAATAGTGTAATAGGCAATAAATGTAATGTACAAAACTCACTTATTTTGTCTAGCGTTATAATGGATAGTAGTTTAATAGAGCAAAGCACTATAGAAAATAATTCACTAGTCGAAAAAAATTGTCTAATTAAGCAATATTCAGTAATTTCATCATCTAAGGTTGGTGAAAATTCTAAAGTTTGCTGGGCAAGAGTTCGTGGCGTGGAAATGGCTAGCAACACAAAACTAGAAAACTAGGAGAAAATGATGAAAATTTTAGTGGGGTTAGGTAACCCAGATAAAGAATACGAAAACACTAACCACAATATTGGCTTTAGAGTGGTAGATAGGCTTGCAAAAAAGTATGGCGTAAAATTTAAAACTGAAAAAAAATTAGATAGCGATATTGCTACAATTGGCACAGGTGATAATAGAATAATTTTGTGTAAACCCTTAACTTATATGAATAACTCGGGGCTTGCAGTAGTAAAAATAGTTAACTTTTATAAAATAGACACAGCAACTGAGTTATTTGTAATTTGCGACGACTTTGATATAAAAGAAGGTTCTATTCGCATAAGAGCAAAGGCAGGTAACTCTACCCATAACGGAGTAAGGAGCATAAAAAGAGAACTAGCATCTAGTGAGTTTATAAGAGTAAAACTAAGTATTGCACCAAAAACCGAATTTATGAGTGTAGCAGACTTTGTTTTAGCAAAAAGTGTGGGCGTTGCGGTTAAGCATAGTGAAGACCTAGGGGTTGAAGCTATGACCGACTTAATTGACGGAAAAACACTAGATCAAATTATGACAAAATACAGTTGTTAGAGGAAATAATGAGAGAGCAACTAATTGATGTAACAAAAGTATCAAGTTTAAACCAGATACAGCAAGAGTTACAGAAAAATAAGAATTTAAGTATTTTAGGGGTAGGGGGAAGTTTAAAACTTCTCCTTGCTTTAACTTGCAAAAAACCTGTTTTATACGTTGCTCCAAAGGATTCTGAAGCAATAAATATTTATGAAACATTAAAAAAACACAAA
>USNN01000039.1 GCA_900556185.1 uncultured Eubacteriales bacterium | reverse complement strand
AATCTATTTTGCATAAAATCTCCTCCTACATTCAATATAACAAAACTAAGCCATCTAAGTAAAGCAAATTCATATTGTTGACATAATTTTCTTTTAGATATATAATTAATAACTAATAGGGGAAACTAAGGGTAATGAGAAAAAGTAAAACAAGGTTTTTTATTGGATTTATCATTGCAATATCCATAATAGTTGGTAGCGTTTTTGGCGGATATTTAATAATAGATAAAATATTAGTACCAAAATATTTTAACGAATACGGTATAAACAACTTAAAAGAACTGGTTAGTATTGTGCAAACTATATACGTGGTGCCAAACGAAAAAGATTTTATAACCAACCCCTACACTGGTTACGATAAAGACACGGCGACCAATAAACTTACCCTAGCAGGCTTCCCTACCTTATCTAACGGAAACATAGATTACGAATCTATTTCTAAAAACGATTTCACCTTCACACCAGACGATAGTTTTATAGACGACTTTATATTACTTAGCGATAAAGAAGTTGCGTCAATCGCTTCAGATATTATGAATTCTGGCATACTAGAATCTAACTATCCAGACCTAGCTTACATTAACACACTTAATATAGAGTTAAAACAAATTATTATTTCACCAAATGACAAAACATTAACCGAAAACCCAAAACGAACCGACCCTAAAACAAATAAAGAATCTCAAGAAACCAAAATTTTAGCCACAACCAAAGATGCAAAAATTACCCTAACTCTAAAACTAGACACTGAAAGTGCAAGAAAACAAATATCTACGAACTTAAATATGCCAATGTTTTTGGTAGACTGGATTATTCCTGATATTATTTATGTTACCTGCACTATGGACACAACCATAGATAAAGATACAAATTCTAGAATATATGAAAATGCCACACTATCTATAAACTCCAAAACTGCAAAGCAAAGCGAAGTGTTATTAAACCTACTTATTTCGTTTATCTTCCCAGAAAACACCTTCACAATAGAAGAATTTGCAAACGAGTTAGGTTCTCTTGCAATAGATGGAATTAATATGATGGGTGAAATGGAGTTTGTAAGCATAGACACAATTTTAAATACTCCATTATACGGAATTAAACTATACATATAGTAGCAATAGTTTTCTTGTTTACATAAGATATACTAGAACACAAAAGTTCTAATCTACCCCTCTTAAAAAGTGTTCTAATAAAAAATCAACCCTTTGCATTAAGCAAAGGGTTTTATTATTTTATTCGTTAATTTTTGGTTCTTCGGTGACTCCTGTTGTTACTTCAGTTGGTGCTTCAATAGATTGGGTTTCAGCGTTTGTTTCAGCAGTTTCTTCTGGTTTTTTGCGCCTTTTAATAACCATAAGTTTATCTACACTAGTGCCCGATTTAATAACAAATATAGAGCAAGAAATGCACACAACGGCTGCACCAATAGCGTCTAGTATTAAATCTTTCATAGTGTCTTGCAATGCTTCTCTACCAACTAGTCCTGCTCCTCTTGCACCCGATACGGTAGACTCATACGCTCTTTGCATATTTAGGTCAAAAATGCCATCGGCAGAAAACTCTACAATTTCCCACGACACACCAATTGTGATGGTTATGCAAAACGCAAACAAACACACAAAGCCAACACTAAGTTTAAAGTCGCCATCATTATGTTTATTTAGTATGTTTATAATAGAAAAGCTTAATAACGTTATTAGCATACCAGACAATGTATGTAAAGCACTATCCCACCATTTAACGGTTGCAAAAAAGCCTACAATTTCACCTAGGAAAAAGTGTGCCATACAAAATAATATAAACACAATATACACAAAGTCTGGAATATCTAGGTCTAACCTTTTTATAAATAACGGTGTAAATGACACAATTAAAAACAATGCACATTGACCGCATATAAAAATGTAATTAGACTTAACAGATGGGTCATTATTTATAAAAAAGCCCACTCCTGCTAAAATTAAAAGAAGCCCCATGGCAATTCTTAGAACAAGATAAGTTATTTTCGCCGGTTTTTTCATTATTTCTCCAAAAAAGTATAAATTCTTGCCTAGTATACCATAAGTATCTAATTTTGTAAACAAAAAACCCCACCAAAATTTGGTGAGGTTTTAATAATTATTTATTAATTACAGCATTTTCAGCGGTTTTTATTACGGCAATTCTTACCATAACTTTTTCGCCGATTGTTGCTTTGCCAGATTCTACTTTACCTACTAAGTAGCCAACAGTCATAGTGCCAGCACTTGCAAAGTCTGCATAGAATTTAACTTGAATATCGTTTTCTGGGTTATCTGAACTAATTTCAACGTTTCCGTTTAACTTACCAACAATTGTACCAAATACGTTTAGTGAGTAATTTTTGCTTGTGTTAATAACGTTTGTGTTATTTATTGTTACGTTACCACTAACATTATTAATTTTGTTTGTATCGCCATTTACGATTGCAACTACGCCACTTACGATGTTTGTTTTGCCTGAGTAATGCTTAGATTGGCTATTATTTAAAGTTCTGATAGATGTGTTAACAACGCAGTTGTCTATAACACCATTTTCCATAGTTCCAACAAAACCACTTGCATTTACTGCGTCAACAATGCTAGAAACTGAATAAATATTTTTAATTGTTCCGTTATTGAATGTAACTGCACCAGCTAGCATAATTTTATCTGCATCTGCATCAAAATTTGTTTTGTTTACTGGAGTCCAGCCAATTATTGCTTTAACTTTTGTTAAATTTTCTGAGCCTTCAATTGTGCCATAGTTTTCTACTGCAATGCCACCAGCATACATCATAGCTTTAATGTTAACATCTACTGCATATTCATTTGCAAAGTTTGTATCAAACTTAACTGTGCCTTGGTTGTTGTATACAAGACCAGCAACATAAGCACCTTTAAGTAGTCCACTAACTGAAGAATTTAATATTGTGCCTTCGTTGTAGTCAACCAAACCAGATACACGACCAGTATAGGTTGCGTTAACAACTATATTGTTTACATTAACATTTTCTAGTGTGCATTTTTTGTTGTAGATAGCAGAAACTGCACCTGATACAAGACCTGCGTTGTTGCTTGTGAATGAATAGGTTGCTAGGTCTACTACCATACTTTCTACATTAATGTTTTTAATTGTCATTTCGGTTGCGTTTGTGCCATCTACTACATAGCCAACTGCACCAGCAATAACTGTATTTTTGTAATTTTTAGCTTGGACATTTAGTCTTACGGTCATACCGTCCATATTTGTGTTATATGCTCTACCAACTAAGCCAGCTATAATTGAACCAGAGTATACATAACCACTTTCGGTTTCACTAACCATACCTGGGTTTTTAGCAACGATAGTTGCATCTACATCAAAGCCAGATATGCTAGAATTATTAGTTCTGCCAACCAAGCCTGCAACAACACCAAAGGTTGAAGTTGCATCGTTTGCTAAAGATGCGTTAATTTTTGTTACAACTTTAGAGTTTTCACCAGAAATTTCTGTGTTAGAAACAACACCTGCAAGTGTACCGATATAAGAATTACCAAGGTTTAGAGTTGTTCTAACTGCATCTGTTTCAACTGCAGTTGTGTCGATATTTGCATTAACAATGTTAACATTCTTAATTTCATTAGTTGTTTCTTCTCTAGATGGGTTACCAACAAATCCGAAGAAACCAACGGTTAACATTCTGCCGTTTGAACCACCATTTGTTTGAGCCACTTCAATATAATTTTCTACATTTTCAGCAGTTAGTTGAATTTTCATATTCTTAATAGCGTATCCGTTACCGTTATATGAACCAACAAATGGGTTAGCAACTGAGCCAATTGGAGCCCAAGATTCGTATGAACCTAGGTCTAGGTCGCATTTTTGTGAGTAGTATGCGTAATTATCTCTGTTTTCGTTTACAAGACTAATTAAATCAGATGCTCTAACAATGCTGTATGGATTTTCTAGAGAACCATCACCCTTACTAAATACGTTAATATTGCAAGCATAAATGGTTGAACCAGATAGAACAGAAATATCTTCTGAACCTTCGTTGGTTGCAACTAGTTTGCCATTTTCACCAGCAACTAATAATGAACCATTATAGTTAGACACAGTTAAAACATCCCCAGCATATTCATCACCAACAACTAGGTTAAGTGTTAGATTAGAATGTAATATTTCTGGGTCTTTATCGATGTTAACTTCATTCTTTGGGTCTTCTGGATTAGATGGGTTAACAGGTCTTTTTGCAATTCCATCAACAATAGTATAAGTTACAAGTGAAATTGTAACTAATGAGCATAAAATTGATGACAATAAAATAAAAATTCTTTTTTTCATAATTAAATTCCCCCGTTCATTTAATTATATTCAATCGAACAATAATTGTTTTCTTTTTTTGTTTTCCACATTATACAACATAACACTAATTTTGTCAATAGTGCACCTAAAAAAACTCTCCCGAACTAGTTTTCAGGAGAGTTTTTTGTTATCCTTTTATAATTGTGATTGTCTTATATGCCCCAATACGCTCTGCGTATATGGTAATTGTTAGGCTACCGCCTGAAACCAAGTTAGACAAGTCTACATCTATATAATTATAGGTCTTTAAAATGTTTGTGTTTGGTGCCTTTGTTATAGTGCCATAGTTAGAAGATAAAATAATTGCATTAACATTTTCAATAGTTTGAGTGCCAGATGTTGGTTCTAGCGACAAATACAATCTAATTACTGAGTTAGATGCATTATATGTATCGGTAACTTCCCCACTATAATTTCCTGTCATAACATCATAGTTTTCATAAATTTTAATTTCTGCAGGGGTTTCAACTATGTTTACAGTTAGTTCATAGTTTATAGTCATAACGCCATCAGTTGCAGAGAATATTATAGTTGTTGTGCCTTGAAGGGTATCGTTTGCAGTAATCACAAATTGGTCACCCACCGATTTTGCTACACTTACCAAACTTCCATCTAACGCATACGCTGTTACTTCGGTTGGTTCGGTTAAATTAAAGTCATAGGTGGTTGCATAAGCATAAACGCTTGTAGACCTGCCAACGCCAAGGGTAACTGAACTAATACCAACACTTGGAATTTCGGTAGTTTTTGGCGTTTTAGAAACCATTAAACTTTCTAATGAGTTTCTTAAATAGAACTTATACACAAATGGTATTTTATCACTACTATCCACATTTTCCACATAAACATAGCCAGATAGCGATAATAGTTCGTTAGGGTTGGTTGGAACGCTTTTAACCTTAAATTGGTTATTGCCATAGTCGGTTATATAATTGCTTACAAGTGAACTAATTGGGTCAAAATAAATATCACGTTTAGCGCCTTCAATTTTGTTACCTAAGCAATCTAGTGCATCAAAATATGTTAGGTCTATACTAAATATTTCGCCATTAACCAAAATTTCATAACCATTAGATTTTCGGTTAGTTGCAGTTGCTTTTGCAGACTTAATTTCTGCTTGAATAGTAACATTTACGTTGCAGTTTATCATTTTACCATTTTCGTCACTGCAAGTAGATTTTATATATAATGTTCCAGTTCCTTCATCTTCAGAAGGCTTTAATTTAAAATGATAAAAACCATCATTTGTTCTTGAAAAGTCTAAAACTGTAAATAACGATGTATTGCCAGAAACAATAGTCATATCATAGTCGGTTTTCACAAAATTACTCATATCGGTAATATAAGCATAAAACTCAACTTCCCCGCCACCGCTAGTTAAATATATTGTTTCTGTGCCATTTCTTTGGTTTAATACTTGATTGTTTCCGTTTTTATAGGTCAAATATAAATTATTTAATGATGAATACTCATTAATATATATTCTGCAAGTGGTTTTTAGTTCACCATCTGCAATTTTTAGTGTGGCAGTAATATCGCAATATGCTTTTTCACCTTCAGTTATTTCATTATTAACCGCTTTTATTATGCCTTCCTTTTCATTAATAATTTTAATGTTTGAGTTAGAAGATGTAAATACAACATTTTTATTTGTAACAGCATCGCTTATCTCGCCATCCAAAAAGTAATCTATTTTAAGCTTCATTGTTTGATTAAGCGCCATAGAACCAACCGCTGAATAACTTGTTCCGCTAGATGCAGTTAATTTATCGTTTAAGGTATACGAAATGCTATCTGGGTCTATGTTTGTTATAATCTTGCAATAATCTTCATATCCACCATCAACCGACCTAACCACAACCGATGCTTCGCCATAGTCTTTAACGGTAATTTTACCATTTGCATCAACCGAAGCCACATTTTCATCGGTAGACCAAAATGTGACTTTTTTATTTGTTGCGTTACTTGGATACACCTTATATGATAGGTCTATTGTGTCGTTTACATCAACATACATTTCGTTTACATATAAGTCTACACCAGTAACCAAAATTATGTCGTTTCCGCAACCTGTGAATAAAATTGCAGATGACACAATCACCCCCAGCATTAAAAATAATCTTAAAAATTTCTTCATATATTCTTTTCCTAATTTTTATTTCATAACCCAGATTCTCTGTTATTAGTTTCATCAAAATTAGCCAAATTTATTTATGCATACTAAATTGTATCTATCTTTAATAGGTTTGTTTCGCCCGAGCCAATAGGAAGACCTGCAGTTTGAATTACCGTGTTACCTTTTTTAACAAGCCCAGCTAAAAGTGAAACTTTTTTTGCTTCTTCTAGCAAATTATCTGTATCGTTAACCACATCTATCATAACTGGATATGCTCCCCAGCATAATGCAAGTTGGTTATACACTTTATTATCGCAAGTGCAAGCAATAATTGGAGAGTTTGGTCTGTATCCACTTACATTATAAACAGATGCACCCGAAACGGTTTCTACAATAATTGCATCTGGCTTTATTGCATCTGCTAGCGACTTACAAGCATATGCAATAGCCGAACTTGTGCTACTTTCTTCGCTAATTTGAGCTATTCTAGTTTTAACAATAAAACTCTTTTCACAAGTTTCAATAATATTACTCATAGTTTGAATAGATTTAACCACATTTTTTCCAGCAGCGGTTTCGCCAGATAGCATAACAGCAGTCGCTCCATCTAACACAGCAGTAGCCACATCATTCACTTCCGCTCTTGTTGGACGTGGGCTTTCTATCATACTTTCTAGCATTTGAGTGGCTATAATTACCATTTTGCCATACTTTAAGCACTTATCTACAATGGTTTTTTGGTAAACAGGAATCTTATTTAGGTCTACTTCTACCCCCAAGTCTCCACGAGCCACCATAATACCATCGCTACTCATAATAATTGAGTCTATGTGGTCTACGCCTTGCTGGTTTTCTATTTTGCTAATAAGTTTTATGTTTTTCTTTTTGCCACCATTGTCGTCTATAAACTTTTTAACAAGTTCTACGTCTTCAGCGGTCCTTACAAAACTTAGGGCTATAAATTCTACATCATTTTCTATAGCAAACCTTAAGTCTTCTTTATCAGCGTCGCTTAAATATGGCATATCTACAACCACACCCGGCAAAGTGATACTTTTATTGTTATATAACCTGCCACCTACCATAACTTTGGTTATAACGTCATATTTAGTTACCGACTCAACTTCCAGTTCTATAAATCCATCATTTAATAAAATTGTATCGCCAGCCTTAACAACTTTAGGCAAATCTTTATAAGTAACCGAAACCATTTTATGGTCACCTTTAACATTACCTGTTGTTAAAATAAAGGTTTCACCTTCCACCAAATACGCAGAACCTTCTCTAAACTGCTTTATTCTAAACTCTGGTCCTTTTGTGTCTAGCATTATGCCAAGTGGCTTATTTAGTTTATTTCTTAGTTCTTTTAAAAGAGTAATATAGCCCAGGTGTTGCTCGTGGTCGCCGTGCGACATATTTAACCTTGCAACATTCATTCCAGCATTAATCATAGCTTCTATGGTTTCAACACTGCTAGATGCTGGACCTATGGTGCATATTATTTTGGTTTTTTTCATATTTTCTCCTATTATTTATTAGCTAAAACATGAAGTCTATCGAAATTTTTATAATCTTCTTCTTTAATTGGTTGTAAAGATGAGTCTACTATTTGAATTTTTGTGAAGCCTGCGTCGCCTAGTGCTTTTATAATATCTTCGGTTTTAAACCACGCCTCTACCATAACGTCGGCGGTTTTTCTGTAGTATATAGATGATTCTTTTAAATAATAAACTTCGTTCATAACGCAAAGCCCATTGTTTTGGCTAACTCTAGACACATAATCAAGGTCTTCACCCTGCTCAAAAACGACTTCCTTCCATCCAGATAGTTTTTTCTCGGTATAGAAGTCAAACATAAATATACCACCCTTATTTAAGTGTGAGTAAACCGTTTTAAAGAAGGTCTGCCACTTTTCAAATGTGGTAAACATATTAATTACATCACGGTTGCATGAAACTAAATCAAATTTCTTCTTTAGTTTAAATTCATAAAGTTTAGCTACCTTTATAAAGTCTACATCGTGATAATTACTTCTTGCATATTCAAGATACCCATCAGCCACATCTATACCAACGCAAATAGGAACAATATTTCTAAGAAGCGATGTAAATTCACCCGAACCAGAGCAAACATCCAAAACAGATTTAATTGGAATATTATTTGCCTTTATGTATCTTACTAGCGTTCTTGCAAGAGTTCCCGAAAAACCACCTTGCTTTCTGCTCCACGCTTCTGCGTACCATTTATCAAAATTAAACTTATTTCCACCAACAACTTGGACTGTTTTTGCAGTGTCATTCTTTTGCATTTACAATACCCCTAATATAATTATTATAT
>USNN01000038.1 GCA_900556185.1 uncultured Eubacteriales bacterium | reverse complement strand
GCAACAGCAAACATTAATTTTTTGTACTTTCTCCTATTTTTTATATTTTTCTAAATTCTTCCCCGCTTACGTCGCTAGTTTCAGCACATCTAAACTTTTGATAGGTTTGCTTTAATTTTGCTAGTTTAGTTACATTAATCTTTCGTTTTGCTAAATATACCCTATCAGTGCTATCTTGCTTTTTAAGCATTTTTGCCCAAATAGCCCAGCCATTAAAGTCGTTTGTTAATGTGCTTGAGTAAGATAATATAAGTGGAAGTACCGACAAACTTATTCCTTCACCACCAAAGAATACTTGGCAAGCCCACAAAGCAATTCCCGCCATATTCCCCAGTATAAACATTAGCCATGTTTCTATGTATCTTCGGTTTCTTACAAAATTACCAATTAAACAAGTTGCGATGCAAAGAGCATTAAATATTGCAAATGATTGGTTCAGCCCAAAGTGCAACAATGCAAATATTCCACCCGTCATTCCTATTATTGCACCAACGCACATTAGCCATTGTTTGCCAGTAAATTTATTTATAATAAACAAGTTTGAAGAATTAGACTCACTTGCCTGTTTCCATTTTATAAAGCCGATTATTTCAAATGGTATGTACATACACACATTAATAATAACCTCGCCCCATACCTTGTTTATAATGCTTACATAAACATACAAACACATACTAATTGTGTTTAATAGTAGTCCCCATCTAATTCCCCTAGCCGCCAAGTTATTTGCAACCATACATAACCATAGTTGGGTTACACACAAAATTAGTTCTAAGTTTATTGGTCTAACCAAAATTAAACACAACAACCCACCGATAAAAAATGTTGGGTACCAAAACATTTCAAATATGCCTGTTTTCTTTGCCATACTTAAAATTGTTTGGTTACGTATAGACCTAAGTTCAGCATTAGATAAATTTCTTTTGCCATTAGTTGCAGTGCTTTTAATTAGGTTATTTGCGCCTAAATTATTTTGCATCGAAGAATGTACAAAAGGGTTTTCATTTACACTTGCCATTATTTCACCTCTGCATTAATTATTAGGCTACTTGGAATGTCGTCGTAATAAATATTTAATTGATTCATTGCTCTTGTTACTGCCACATAGAATAGTTTTCTTTCGTTTTTAGAGTAATTATCTTCGTTTGCTTTTGGAATTAAAACTGCGTCAAACTCTAAGCCTTTTGCAATATATAGTGGCATAACCATAATCTTTTTAGTGGTAAAGTCACACTCGCCATCCATCATATATATAAAATCGTCTTTATGTGGACTCTTTTGCATTGCTTTTTGAAGTTCCCTACACTCTTTTTCGGTTTTATATATAATTGCAACAGTGTTATATACCTTCTTTAAATTTAGAGCATCTTTTATTAATTTGTTTCCGTTTATTTTTTGATTGTCTTCTTTTTGAATTAAAACGTCATCGCCGTGACGGTCTAATTGAGTTCTTGCGTTTAATGTGGTTCCGCCAATAATTAGATTTGCAAAGTTATTAATTTCTACTGTGCTTCTATAGGTTTTGGTTAAGTATTGCGTTTCTGCTCTTGCAAGGGCTCTATCGGCTTGGAACAATTTGATTATGCTTTCATAATTTGAATAATTTACGAATGGCATTAAACTTTGGTTTACGTCGCCAACAAGTGTAATTCCCGCACGCTTAAACACATTTGCCAAAATTCTATATTGAATTAGGCTATAGTCTTGTGCTTCATCTATAATTACTTGCTTTATTCCGTGTTGTTCAACAACGCCTAACACTCTTTCTTTTAAATACAAATATGGCATAACATCTTCGTAACTAAAGGTACCTTTTTCTAGGTTTTCTTTGGTGTAATCAAACACTTCTTTTAGTTCTTTTATTGTTAGTTTATCTTGCTTTGGAGTGCCGATATTGTTGTACACTTCTTGCACCAACGCCGTAAACCTATTTAGTGATGAGTATAAATCTGTGTATACTGTTTTTGCAGTAATTTTCTTTAGGTTTTGAACTAATTGTTTATTTAGTTTTGCCCTTGTTTTTTCATGACCTAATAACTTAACGCCAGCAATACTAAGTATTTTTTCATTTACAAGTTTTGCTTGCTCATATATGGTTAAATCGCTTGCAACAAAAGTGTTATCTACAAATCTTTTCAAAAACTCAGCACTTGCAAGGTTAATACCATCTACCACAATATCTTTTTCAATTGAAAACAACTTATACTTGCTTTTATCCAAAAAGTTTTCAATTAGGCTTATATACCCCGGCCAGAACTTAAATTTGATTGAGTTATAGAATGGAGTTTTTTTGCCAAGGTATAATTCTTCGTATACCTTATTCATATCATTCTTGGTTTTAAATTCTTTTAGATAACTCTGCACATAATCGTAAAAAGTTGTTTGGAAAACGTTATCTTCACCCATCTGTGGCAATACATCTGATATATAGTTAGAAAAGGTTTCGTTTGGTGAAAGGATAAGCATATTCCTTCGGTTTAAATTCTCTTTATCTGCATACAACAAGTACGCAATTCTATGAAGTGCAACGCTGGTTTTACCTGACCCTGCTGGACCTTGAACAGCCAAGATATCAACATCTTGCTTACGAATAATTCTGTTTTGTTCCTTTTGAATAGTGGCTACTATATTTTTCATTTTAGTTGAGCCAGAAACTGTTAATAGTTTACTTAGCACATTATCTAACACTTGGGTGTCGGTATCAAATATTTCAATAATCTTATCGTTTTCTATTTTATATTGCCTTTTTAGTGTTACTTGACCCTCTATTACGGTGCCGTCTGGCAAGGTGTAACTTGCCGGACCTATTTCAGAGTCGTAAAATGGGCTTGCAATTGGAGCACGCCAGTCGTAAATATAAAACTCGTTACCATCTTTTAATGTTGCAATTCCAAGGTATACTGGTGTGGTTTCGCCATCTTCCACAAAATCTACTCGTGCAAAATAAGCACTGCCAAGCATACGTCTATATGCTCGTAACTGTTTTTCGGTGGCTATAACCCCTCTATTTAATTGCCTTACCGATTGCTCGCTAGTTACCCAGTCATCTGCTTCGGTGCTACCTTGTTCCCAAATATACTTCATGGCTTGACGTATATCTACTTCCAAAGTGTCTTTATTTGACTCGTTTTTTTCAATCTCTTTTTCTAAGACATATAAAACAGATTTTAAATAGTCTATTTCTTTTCGTTCTTCTGCCTTGCTTATCATAACAGTTCTCCTATTACAAATTTATGCTTACACCATATTGTAACATATTAGCAAAAAAACCGCAAATGAAAGTTATGTGAAATTAAAAAAATTGGCTCTACTAAATAGAACCAATTTTTCATATTTAATTAAACGTTATGCTCGTCTTCTTTTATCATTTTCTTTACATCTTCTGGAGATATAATACCATCTATACTGCCCCAATCTATTGGCAATTTGCCTACCATTTTAGTTTGCACGACTTTGCCTTGAACCCTTACATATTTATCATATAATGCGTACGCAAGCCCCATAATTAAAGTATTGTCTTTATCTGGTTCTTCATCTTCATGACCTTCAAGTAGTATTAAATCGGTTGTGTATGGTTCGCTGTTTTTACTCTTTACTCGTTCTCTTAGGTCTGATAGTTTTTCAAGAACAGCAGCGGCTGCATTAAAGTAATCTATCCCTTCTGTTCTAGATCGGTTGCCATCCATTCTGCAATTATCTAATCTTGCTGGTATTAATAGTGGCTTCTTGCAAGATTTAAAATGTCGCATCATTTTTTCTAGTGCATTTGGGTCGTTTATGAAAGTTGGGTCTTCTAAACCAACTCTCCTTAGTCCTTCCAAAAGTTCCAACTTCATACACTCTATATCGGTCTTTTTCGCTTGAATGTACTTATCTGTTAGTAACACATCTATAGCCTTAGACACAGTGTTAGAGATTTTTTCGCAGTCTACTTTGCTTACATCGTCTGCGTTGCCGTGCAACATTTTATCTAGTATGCCTACGTGTATTAATTTTTCATCAGCAACATTAGAAACCATTTCAGATACACCATTTGCACCCATAATAGCCTTTGGCATATCTGCAGACATCTGTCGTTGTGCTTTTAATACCGACTTTGTTAAATAGGTCTGAATCTCGGGAGTGCCCAAAACTCTTGGTTCTAGGGCGTCAACAATTTCTGCAGTTCTTGCCCGCACGCAGTTTCGGTATTCACTAACTTGGTCTACTATATTATCACAAAGCATATCCACAGCTTCACTTACGCCTGCTTCAATTTGCACTGAATACTTTTTGCTGGCTTTTATGTCTTCGGTTAGTTCGTTATAAGCCGACTCAGCAACTTTGTCGCTTAATTCACGCCATTCTATTGCCGATTGAATTAGTTCGGTGTTTTTGGTTGCAATTGAAACATATTCTTCAATAAGGTTAGACATAAAGAATGGTCTTTCACTTAATAATTTATCTAATTGTTGCTCAATTTCGCCATATCTTGTGCTTGCTTCTTGAACTGTTTTGCATTGACTAATTCTTTTTTGAATGTTTTCGTAAATTTGTTCCTTTGGTGGGAATGTTTTGTCGTATAGGTCTAATGCAATGTCTAAGTCCTTATCTAAGTCTACAATTTTATGCCTATCTAAGCAGTCTTTATATAGCCCCATGGTGTCGTCTATGGTTTCTTTAAACTCGCTTTCAGAATACCCTTTTTGTCTGCCACGTTTATATAGTTTGCAATCTTCATGTTCTTCATACAAACTATTAATGACATTAGATAGGTCTTTAAAGGTTATGCCGTAAATATAATCAGGGTCATTTTTTCTATAGAACTTATTATCTCTATAGTCGAATTGTTGCATAAACTTTTCGCCTAGTTCCTTTTTGGTGTAGCCGTTTTCGTCTAACCTAAGTTCTTCTGGACCAACATAATATCTGCCGTCACTGTGCTTTGAGTATATCGTAAATGGAACCATTACCGCTTCTTTTTCGTTGTTAATTGCTTCTTGCACAGCATTTTTCATATTTACTCTTATTCTGTTTCTTGTGTTTTGACGTGCTTCTTCATAAGATAACAACTTGTTTTGCAATGAATCACGTTTTTGCACTAGTTCTTTAGACCAATCGCAAAATCTTTTCATTTCAGATTGCTTAGAGTTCAAAAACTTTATCACTGCATCATATTGAGTTTGAGAGCAGTTTTGGTTTAAACTCTTTTGAATTTTTTCAATTTCTTGGTTTAGTGCGTCTATGCTTGGAGCAACCACACCAACTGGCAATTGAGTTTTACCATTTGCAAGACTTTCGACCACTTCAACACTTTCTTTGTAACTATTAAGTAGCTCGTTGTCGTTTAGTTTTTCTATTGCACTCATTATGTTGTTACGGTTATTTTTAACAGCACTTAAACCCCTTAGTTGGCTTCTTGAGTTAAATATGTCTTGCATATAGCAAAGCAAAGCTTCGTTGCGTCTACCAAAATCAAAATCGTCTTCTGCTAAACTCTTTAGTTCGCTGTCACTAAGAGAATACACCATATCCTTTAAAGCAACTAATGATTGTGCCGAAATTTCTCTTGCAGACTTGCCTTTAGAATTTCTTACAACCTGCTCGTCTACATCAAAAATTTTATCCATTAAGCCCATTAATTTTTTGCTTTTTTCGTGACCTATTAGTTCGGTTAGGTGTTTTTCGCTTGTTAATAACGTATTCCTTCCATACTCTACTAAATCGGTTAGGCTTTTTAGATTTTCGTTTTCGTGAGCCAATGCGTTATACAAAGAATTGCCTAACACAAGTTTTTTTGGCTCGGTGCCAGCACCCGACAATAGTTTAGAATAGTTATCTATTTCGGTGGATGTTACTGGCAATAACTTGCCTTGCTTGTACACTTTGTATGGCTTTAAATATAATGGGTAGTATCTGTTTTTAATTACCTTATATAACTCTTTTCTACACTTTTCTAAATAGGCTTGTTCTTCAATTGCTTGTTGCTTTGCTAGGGCTTCTTTTAATTGCTCTAAATACTTAACATTCTTTTTAAGTTCGTCGTGTTTTTTATGGCTATTTATAAGCTTATTTGCTCGTGCTTGAACAAGGTTTTCTAACTGACCTTCATATTCAAGGTTATCACAAAGCCTAAAGTAGTCTTGCCAGAAGTTTGTGTTATATGGCACGCTAGATAGGTTAAACCTTAAACTGCTATTCACGTCTGCCATAAATTTAATTACAGAGTCTGACGCTTTACCAAGTGCGTTATTCACTTGGGTTTCTTCTTGCATTAGTTCTTTAAACTTACTTTCTGCAAAGGCAATATCTTCTTTTGAAAGTGGTCTATTCCACTTTTTGTAGCACCTTTCCATTTCGTAACGAATACGGTCGTCTAGCGGAATTTTCTTAAATGTGCCAGCGTCGCCGTATATGTTTCGCCATTGGTTAGGATAATAACTTTCAAACCCATTAACACTGCCGTTAGAAATAAACTCTCTTGCGTAGTTCTTTTCCATTTCTTTGTAGGTGCTTGGGGTTATCATATTGTTGTAGTACCTTGTGTTTTGCAAGGCTTCAAACATCGCTTCATTGCCAACCTGCAACTGCTTTAACTTTTCTATAAATTCAATATGGTTATAATACGCCATTACGGCGGTTTTACTTACTTCAGATAACTTAGTCAACTCATCCACATTTAGTTCATATTTTGAATTAGTAAAACTAAAGAAATTGTTTATAAACAAACTTAAATAATTTGCTGTTGGGTGGTAAATTATTGGTCTGCCAGCACCCTTTCTAAACGTCCAAAGTTCAGGCTTTGCATTTTTTACCATTTGAGTGAAATTTTGAGATGCCAAGTCTTTCTTTAATAGGTCTTCTATGCTTCGTGCATTTTGAGCATGACGATACAAACTAATTTCAAACTCGTCTATATCCTTCGCTCTATCCATATTAATTAGGGCGTCTTCGGTCAAAAATATAACACGGTCACGGTCTATAACCGAAATCTTCTCACCAGCCACAGTTCCTTTAATTGCACTGTTAGACAAATAATTTGCAAGCCCAAATGGAGTTTCATAAAGGTGTTCTCCACGAATACGGTTATCCACTTCCATTCGTTCTCTGCTTATACTGGTGGTCATATATATAGCCATCAAGCAATGCAATTCTTTGTTTTCAATAATCAAAAATGGTCTATAAGTGTTTGTGTCTTCGTGTATGGTTTTAAAAGTGTTATCAAACCCTTCCATAACATAACTGTTCATATGGTCTATCTGAGGAATATCTGTTTGCACAAATTGAATACTTGCACGTTTTAAAACTTCAGGGTCTACACCAAGTCTGGCTTTATCTATCTTTCTTTCCATTATTTTCTCCTTTTAGTGATGTTAATAATTCTTCAACTTTACGCTCATTGCCGTTTTGAGTAGGTGTGTAAAATTTTGCGTTCTTTAAACTATCTGGCAAATATTGTTGCTCCACGTAACCACCGTAGTTATGCGGATACTTATATGCCTCTCGCTTTTCGTTTAAAAAGTTGTAGTTTTTTAAGTGATTTGGCACGGGGTCTAACGCCGTATCTTGAACTGCCTTTTGAACCGATTCTTGAGCCATTATAACCGAATTGCTTTTAGGTGAAGTAGCCGTAACAATAACTGCGTGGGTTAATGGTATTAACCCTTCTGGGCTACCAAGTTCTTTATAGGCATTTAGTGCAGACACCGCAACCAATAGTGCTTGGTTATTTGCAAGCCCAACATCTTCCGATGAATGAGCAATTAGCCGTCTTAAAATTACTTGTGGGTCCACCCCACTATCTATAAGCCTATACGCCCAATACAATGCTCCATCTGGGTCGGTGCCACGCAGGCTTTTGCAAAACGCCGAAAGCATATCGTAGTAGGTTGTGTTGTCTATGCTTAAATTTTTGCCACCTGAACAAGTGCTGGCTATTTCTGGAGTTATGTTAACCACGCCATTTTCGTCCGCATCTGTACTAGAAAAAGCAAGTTCTAAGTTGCCTAATGCTTTACGCACATCACCGCCCGAAAGCCTTGCAAACACCGAAATAGCGTCGTCAGATATGTTAACTTTGTAGTTGCCAAGCCCCCTTGGGTCGGTTAGTGCATTTTTAATTGCAAGAACAATATCGCTTTCGGTTAAAGGTTTAAATTCAAACACTCTGCACCTACTTACAAGTGCGGGTGTCATACTATAAAAAGGACTCTCGGTTGTGCTACCAATAAAAATAATATCGCCCGCTTCAACTGCACCCAAAATACTATCCGATTGCGATTTGCTCCACCTATGACATTCATCTAAAAGTAGATAGGTTTTGGTGCCATACATCTCTTTATCTTTTTTGGCTTGCTCTATTACCGCCTTGGCTTCTGCAACGCCCGAACTAACAGCATTTAGTTTAACAAACTTTGCATTGCCGACCGACGCAATTATGCCACTAAGTGTGGTTTTGCCCGTTCCTGGTGGACCGTAAAAAATTGAGCTAGACAAAAGACCTGATAGCACTAATCTATAGAGCAACTTACCCTTACCCACCAGATGTTCCTGCCCGATAAACTCAGACAGACTGCGTGGACGCATCCTTTCGGCTAATGGCAAATATACAGACTTAGACACTTCAGTAAACAGCGTTTGACTATTTTCATTCACACTTGATTTTTTCATAATAACATTATACCATAATTTTAAATATTCTGCAAGAGTAAATTGTTCCGCAACTCGTTAGAGTTCGCTGAACAGACGGTTCCGCCGACCTGCCCGGCTCGGCGGACCTGATATACGAAAATTGAATATCTTTTAAATTAAAAGACCCAAGTTAAGAACCCGC
>USNN01000037.1 GCA_900556185.1 uncultured Eubacteriales bacterium | reverse complement strand
GGATCTACTTCACAAATTCTTTCAACCTCATCATCAAACATTTCAATACGAATCAAATAACGATCCGTATGACCAGGTGTAATTTCAATCACATCTCCACGAACTCTAAATGTTCCACGTAATGGATCCGTATCATTACGCTTATATTGTTGATGTACTAACGCTAGCATCAATTCATTTCTTTCAATGATTTGACCGCTTCTTAAAGTAAAAATCATGTGACGATATTGTTCTGGATTACTAGCTCCATAAATTGAGGCAACACTAGCTACAATAATTGTATCTCTTCGTTCCAAAACACTGTTGACAGCTGCCATTCTAAGCATGTCTAATTCTTCATTTGTCTTCGTGTTTTTATCAATATACGTATCCGTTTTTGGCAAATAAGCTTCTGGCTGATAGTAATCATAATAACTCACAAAATAGTTTACGCTGTTATTTGGAAATAACTCCCTAAACTCATTGCATAGTTGGGCAGCTAAAGTTTTGTTGTGTGCAATAATTAGTGTTGGTCTTTGAACCTTTTCAATTATGTTTGCCATAGTAAAGGTCTTACCACTACCGGTAACACCCTTTAATACTTGCGTTCGTAAGCCATCTAACACACCTTGCGTTAGTTTTTCAATTGCTTCTGGCTGGTCGCCCGTTGGCTTATATTTGCTTACAAGTTTAAACTTGTTATGTTGTTTTTCACTTTCAAATTCATTCATAAACATAGTATACATCAATTTGAAAAATAATACAAGAAATAATAATTATGCGAAACATTGTTCACCATTATTTCACACATCGACCGTGAAAACCTGTTATCACAAATCTTTCACTAAAAAAGGTGGGCTATAAAGTTGAGTTTTGGCTGATTTTTTATTATAATAACCTTAAAGAGGTGCATTATGAACAAAATACTAATTGTAGATGATGAAGAAAAAATTGTTGAAGTATTAAAAGAATACGCCATTTTTGATGGCTTTATGGTCGAAACTGCCTACGACGGCGAAGAAGCAATAGAAAAAGCCCACAAAACCAGTTTTGATTGCATTTTAATAGATATTATGATGCCAAAGGTAGATGGTTTTCAGGCAGTAAGTGAAATTAGAAGATTTTCTAATGTTCCAATTTTGATGATTTCTGCTCGTGGTGAAGAATACGATAAACTACTAGGGTTTAATCTTGGCGTTGATGACTATATTGTAAAACCATTTTCACCAAAAGAAGTTATGGCAAGAGTGAAAGCCGTAATAAAAAGAAACCAAGTTGTGGTAGAACAAATTTTGGAAGGAAACTTGGCTATCAATAAAAAATCTCATGAAGTATGCGTTAACGGCAAACCTGTTAACCTAACAAATAAAGAATATGATTTATTAGTGTATTTAATTGAAAACAAAAACAACGCAATAGACCGAAAGATTATATTGCAAAATGTATGGGGCTACGAATATTATGGGGACGGCAGAACGGTTGACACACACATTAAAATGTTGCGTTCACACCTAGCAGAAGCAGCCGACTACATAAAAACTATTCACGGCATAGGCTACAAGTTTGAACGATAATATTCCAATTAAAAGTATTCGATATAAAACACTAATAACCTTTTCAATATTCTCTTTATTTACAATAGTCTTTATTTGGCTTTTCCAAGGACTATACTTTTCTACTGTCTACGAAAAAGTTAAAGCCAACGAAATAGATTACATTGGCTCAACCCTTAAAGAAATTTACACCACAAGTCCAAATTATCAAGACGATTACTTAGAATTATCCCTAGAAAAAGACCTTGGCATACTATTATTTGAAGTAACCGATAACAATGAAGTGGTTTACTTTAACACAACCAGAATAAAAGACGATTTATCTATTAAAAAAATTACTGAAAGTTTTGTTATTTATTTAACTGGTAAAACCGAGGCGTCTTTTAAAAACACCGATAAAAGCGGAATGAAAATATATAACTACGGAACAGTTGCAGAAATAGACGGCAAAAAATTATACTTTTGTGTTTGCTCTACAATTGAACCGCTTAGTAGCACAACCAAAAACTTTGGCTACCTTTTAATATTTATTTCCATTGGCGTATTCTGCTCCACTTCTATTGGTTCATATTATTTGTCTAACCAATTTGCATTACCAATAATGCGAATGGCACACAAAGCAAAACAACTTTCTAAAAATAATTTAGATGTAAAATTTAATTCAGACGAATATGCAGAAGTTAAACAATTATCAGACACATTAAATTACGCAATAGATGAACTTAAAAAGACCGATAATCTGCGTAAAGAGATGCTTGCTAATGTTTCACACGAACTAAAAACCCCACTTACTATGATAAAGTCTTACACCGAACTAATTCAAGACATTAGTGGCAATGACCCAATAAAGAGAGCCGAACACTTAAAAGTTATCCATGACGAAGCCAACCGACTAGAATTTTTAATTAATGATATGATGGACTACTCAAAACTAGAAAGTGGCACAATGACCTATCAAAAAACAACTTTTGACCTTGTTCCAATTTTAATAAGGTTTAAAAATTCATATTCAGATAAATATAAAGACTTTACAATAACATTAGATTCTATTAATGAAGCAATAATAAATGCCGACCAAAAGCGAATTGAACAAGTTATAACCAACCTATTAAACAATGCAATTAACTATTCCCCAACCCGAAAAGAAATTAATATAAAACTAACTAAAGCCGAAGAAAATAAGTTTAAACTAGAGATAATAGACCACGGCATAGGCATAAGCAAAGAAAATATAGACAAGATATTTGAACGTCACTTTAGGACTGCAAATGCAAAACGAACTACAGTCGGCTCTGGAATAGGCCTAAATATAGTTAAGAGTATATTAAATTATCATGACTACGAATATGGCGTATCTAGCACTGAAGGCGAAGGCAGTAATTTTTATGTATACTTTAACGAAGGACAAAATGATGAAACAAACTAAAAAAATTTTAACCGCTATTATAGCAGTTTTTATTGTTATAGTTATGTGCGGTTGTTCTACAGACAAATCTTTATATAACACAGCTTTAAAGCAGGGCCTAAACCAAAACTCAACCGCCACCCTACCAGCAGACGGCAAGGACGGTCTAGACGGCAAAGATGGTAAAGATGGCGACACACTAGACCTATACAAAATTTATCAAACACTAATAGAATTAGGCGAATTTAGTGGCACATATAGCGATTTTATAAAAGAATACTTCCCATCTGAACTATCTACACTATCTATAAATAAATCGTTAAAAAATGTTGTTAGTATATTCTCAGGCTTTAC
This sequence comes from uncultured Eubacteriales bacterium, assembly GCA_900556185.1. Lineage (GTDB taxonomy): Bacteria > Bacillota > Clostridia > Christensenellales > UBA1242 > UMGS1908. The sequence continues at coordinate 5,692 of USNN01000037.1, read as the reverse complement.
CACCGAGATAAATGTTAGAGTTAGTGCGAACAGTTACGAAACCTACACGCAAAAATATTTTACAGCTGGTTCAGGCATAATTTACAGAGTTAATAAAGACTCAGGCGATGCAATAATTGTTACAAATTACCACGTTATTTTTAACGCTGATAGCAACGAACAGATTTCTAATGATGTCAATGTGTTTATTTATGGCAAAGAACAAATGGCTGTTACATCAACCAACCCAATTGAAGATATATATGGCAATAAATACACATCCCAAGAACTTACATCAAATTACAGCATAAAAGCCAAGGTCTTAGGTGGTGCAATAAACTATGATATTGCAGTATTAAAAATTACAGATAGCGACATTATTAAAAATTCGGAAGCAAAACAAACCAACTTTGCAATCTCAGACGATATTACAGTAGGCGAAAAGTCTTACGCTATTGGAAATGCTTCAGGTATGGGCATAAGCACAACTGCAGGAATTGTTTCGGTAGACTCTGAATATATATCAATGCTAGGAGCAGACAATGCAACTACTTGCACATTTAGAGTAATACGAACTGATACAGCAGTTAACCCAGGTAATAGCGGTGGCGGATTATTTAATACCAACGGCGAACTAATTGGGTTAGTAAATGCTAAAATAGCAAGTTCTAAAATAGAAAACATAGGTTACGCTATACCAAGCAATATTGTAGATGCTGTAGCAAAAAGCATAATTCATTATTGTGACGGCGAAGAAGATTTAACTATGTTTAGGTGTTTACTTGGAATAAATGTAACAAGCACAACTTCTTCTGCGGTGTATGATAGTGTTACAGGGAAAGCCACAATCGTGGAAGAAGTTAGTATTTCAAATGTAGCATTGTCTTCCCCAGCTTCTGGCACTCTAGAAGTTGGCGACATTATAACCAAAGCAAAAATCACCAAGTCAACTGGTAAAATAATTGAAAAATATACAACAAGAACTTTCCACCTTGTAGACCTATCGCTATACCTTTACGCTGGTGACACAATAGAAATAAGCATTACAAAACAAGATGGCACAGTAGTAACATTCTCGCATACATTCACAAACCTAGAACTTACCGAAATTAAGTAAAGTAAAAATCTCTTAGATGTTTCTAAGAGATTTTTTTATTTTTAGGCTAAATTATATGCTGATGTTATAAAATTTATAAAACTATCGTTATACGATGTAAACTCTGTTATCTCTGCATATTCATTTGGCTTGTGAGCCAGTGCTAAATCACCCACTCCATAAACAAAAGCAGAACCGCCAACCTTGGCATAATACCCCGCTTCGCAACCACCTATAAATGGCTTAACCTGTTTATTAAACTTTTCACTAATATCTGCTATTAGCTTTGGGTTATCGTTTTGTAGTGGGCAAATTTCAAATTCGTTTGTAAGTGTTATTTTAGAGCCAATATATTCATTTTCTAATTCTTTGCAATAAGATAACATAACTTCCTCAACCATCTCTGGAATTTTTGTGTTATAAGTCCTTAAATCAAACTTAAGGGTTGCATAATCTGAAATTATATTTACCTTACTTCCCCCACTAATAACATTGCAAGACATTGTTGTTTCATCAAACTTTGTGGATAGTTCTTCTATTTTTAAAATAAGTTTTGCCAAAATATAGTTTGCGTTTACCCCATTACTTGGGTTACTGCTGTGGCAACTTTTGCCCAATACTTCTATTTTATATTCAAAGCATCCTTTACTCTTATCACAAATATCACTACTGGTTGGTTCGCCTATTATAGAAAGTTTTGGAATTATATTTAGTTCCTTCATCTTTTCAGTTATAAGGTTTACGCCTTCAAAATCGGTTTCTTCGTCACCAGTTATGGCAATAACTACTGGGATATCTAATTGTTTTAATTCATTAATATTATTTAAAATTACTGCAAAATAACTTTTCATATCAATACTGCCAAGCCCATATAGTTTGTTGTCTATAATTGTGGCTTCATATGGGCTTGTGTTATATTCCTTTTCATTCGCCGTAACAGTATCTATGTGACCTGATAACACCAAAGCATTATCTATATTGCTTAAATTGCAATTTAAACCTATAAGCAAATTCTCCCTATCGCTTCCTATGTTTTTAATTTTTATTATTTCGGTGGCGACTTTACCAAATTCGGTTTCTAAATACTCTATAATTTCTTTATTTTCAGTTAAACTGAAACTTTTAATGTTTACTAAATTTTTTAATTGTTCTAATTTCTCCATATATTTCCTTAACCGCCAAATACAAAAACACTATGGCGGTGGAAATATACTCCTATTTATACAATTTAGTGTTTTTGCGCATACAAAATCTTACACACGAAAAAACACAAAAAATTGTGAGTTACGTGCGTAATCTAATTCTTCTATGCCAGCTAAACATTAAATTGTACATAATTACCTCCTTATAAAAAAAACCCGTGGTATATATTTCACCCACGGGTTTATTAAAATAAAAAAAATCCCGTGGATTTTACACATTCCACGAGATAATAGAAAAACTTGTGAATATGTGTTTATGACAACTAAAACTAGACTCATAAACACATTATGGTTTATGAATCTAATTTAGATGTCTTCTCCACATATTCAACATAAATTTTTCTCCTTATACTATTATTGTATTACTTTAAAACTAATTTGTCAACTACCTAAATTTAGTTTAGTTATGTTTGGTTGTTTTATTCTTTTTAGTTGGTAAATTGTATTGCAACGCTCTTAAACTATTTAAAACGGCAATAATGGTTACGCCAACATCAGCAAACACTGCCATAAACATCTTTGCAATACCAACTGCGCCTAAAATTAAGCAAGCAACTTTAATAGTTCCTGCAAATATAATATTTTCAAGCACAATCTTTTTAGTGAACTTAGATAGTTTAATTAATTCCACGCATTTTTGTGGGTTATCGTCTACCAAAACTACATCTGATGCTTCAACCGATGCCCCACTGCCACTTAGCCCCATACTTATACCAACATCGGCAAGAGCCAAACTTGGTGCATCATTTATACCATCACCAACATAAATTAATGAATCGTGATTTTTTAAGTTTTCCTTTTCGTTCTTTATCCAATTATATTTATCGGCTGGAAGCATTTCACCAACTACAGTGTCTAGGTTTAATTCACCACCAATTTTCTCGGCTATTTTTGCATTATCGCCTGAAAGCATTGCTGTTTTAACGCCAAGCGTCTTTAATCCACTAATTGCATCTTTACTTGTGTCTTTTAGTTTGTCTTCAAAATAAATTGTTGCAAGTTTTATATTAGACTTCTTTAATACTATTTTTGTAGATTCAACGTCTTTGGTTTCTTCTTTACCTACAAAATATTCGGTGCCTTCATATTCATAGGTTATTCCCTTGCCTGCCACTTCGTGGTAATTTTCGGCTTTAGGAAGTTTAACATTTTCTAGTTTTGCCATTATTGTTTTTGCAAGTGGGTGAATAGAGTTTTGTTCACCAATACCAGTTAAAAACAATATTTCATCTTCTGAATATATTTCGTCTTCAATATCAATTTTAGTTATATCAAAATTACCAGTTGTAAGTGTTCCAGTTTTATCAAATGCTACAACTTTTGCTTTGGCACAGGCATCTAGGTAGTTACTACCCTTAATTAGTATACCCTTTTGGCTAGCGTTACCAATACCAGAAAAGTAAGACAATGGAACAGAAATAGCAAACGCACAAGGACAAGAAATAACTAAGAATATCATAGCCCTATAAAATGCATCATTAAATGAGTGTAACACAAGCCCAGTTATAACGCCAACCACAACCGCAAGTCCAACAACTATAAGTGTATAATATTTTGCAAATCTAGAAATTACAGTTTCGGTTTTAGACTTGTTTTCGCTTGCTTCTTCTATCATTTTTAATATTTTAGAAGTTGCACTTTCTTCTAGTTTTGCTGTTGTTTTAATTTCTAATACGCCATCTAGCACAATTACACCAGCTAAAATATTATCTCCAACCTTTTTGGCAACAGGTCTAGATTCCCCAGTTAAACTTGATGTGTTTATATTGCAAGTGCCTTTTGTAACTAAGCCATCTAGAGCAACCTTTTCGCCAGCCCGAACTATAATTGTTTCGCCAACATTAACTTTGTCTGGAGTAACCTTTTTCTCCACTCCATCACGAATGACTACAGCATACTCTGGAGAAATATCTAAAAGTGCTTGAATTGAGCCCCTAGACTTATTTACCGCCTTTGCTTCTAGCATCTTACCTAATGTATATAAAGCCACAACCATAACGCCTTCGGTTGCTTCGCCAATAGATATTGCACCAAACACCGAGATAGTTAAAAGCAAATTTTCATTAAGGTTAAAATGCACTAACATTTTTATGGCTGTTAAATATGTTTGGTAGCCTAATGCTAATACACTCGCAAATAAAACAATGTAATAAACAACCGCCGGCAAACTAAATACATTATATTTAACCAAGAATATTGGAACGGCTAATGCTAAACCAATTATATAAAATAATAGTGCAAAGTTAAATGATTTAGATTCTTCTTGCATCCCTTTTTCTTTAACTTTAACATTTGGTTCCATTGTTTTTATTAGGCTTTTTATTCTAGATACAATAGCGTCTGATGTGCTGGTTGTAGACACAACTAGTTTTAAGGTCACAAAATCAAATGTGGCACTTTCCACTTCTTGTAGTTTTCCAACCGTATCGGCAATCTTTTGCCCACAATTTGCACAACCTAAGCCTTTTAAGATAAACACAAGTTTTCGTTCTTCTTTAACTACTTCTTCTGTGTTTTCTATTTCATACACTTCAACCTTTTGGCTAAAATCTCTAATAAGTTTTCGTATTTTTGCAAATACTTCATCATATATTTCATCGGCAATTTCTATGGTTAGTTTTTCGGTTAAAAAGTTTAACTTTGCGTCATCAACTTCTTTAAAACTATTAATAGCTTCTTCTAAAGACCTTGCACAATCTGCACAATGAATATTTTTTATTGCATAAACTTTTTTCATTATTTCCCCTTTACTCGAAACCTATCACACAACACATATGCAATTGTTCCCAAAACGCCACCACATAGGTCGCAAATTAAGTCTTCCATGGTGTCTTTAAGTGCTTCTTGACCAATAAGTAGCCCATTATCACCCCTATACACTTGGTTATTCATACCAAACCAACTATCGCCACAAAACTCAACAATTTCCCACAAAACACCAACTAGCACAGTTGCCCCAACAAGATAAACAACTTGGTAAAAAATTGGCTTGCCAGTTAAAAATTCATTAGAAATATATGCAAAAAATACTGCTATTAGTATTGCACTAAAGCCATGGCAAACAGAATCTAGAAATGGAACTCTATTATACCCATGATAAGCTGACCCCCATATTTGAGACATAAATACAAACACATAATATGCAATTATTATGCCAAGTGGCAAATCTTTTTTAAATATCAATTCAAATAGTAATGGAACAAACACAAGAGCTATTCCAAACAAATGAAAACTATGATTATAGAAAGTTGGCGAACTATTTAAGTATACAGTTAAGTATAAAACATACGACACAATCATAAGAACAAGTGCCACGCCATATGTAACTAAGTGTGATTTTTTCATAAATTTTTCTCCACATCCACATTTTATCATAAATAACTTATTTTGTTAAATATTTTATAAAATTTTATTA